>NZ_JBFBCE010000023.1:0-127215 GCF_040689595.1 Streptosporangium sp. NPDC051023
TGTTGTGCGCCCTGCGTTCCGTCTCCCTGCGCGAGGGCAGCCAGCGGGCGGGCGCCGCCGCCCAGGGGTGGGGTCCAGGGCGGGGGTCAGACCCCGACGGTGTCCGGGGAGTCCTCGCGCCTCCCGGGGGACCGCTCACCGTTGAGGCTCTCGCCCTCGATGTCGAGGTTGGGCAGCACCCGGTCGATCGGGCCGGGCAGCCACCAGGCGGCCCTGCCGAGCAGGGACATCACCGCGGGCACCAGCGTCATGCGGACGACGAAGGCGTCGACGAGCACACCGACGGCCAGGGCGAAGCCCATGGACTTGATGATCGGGTCGTTCATGAACACGAAGCCGCCGAAGACGGCGGTCATGATCAGTGCGGCGGCGGTGACGACGCGGGCGTTGTGCCCGAGGCCGTTCACGGTGGCCTGCTGGGCGGTGTCGCCGTGGACGAAGTCCTCGCGCATGCGCGAGACCAGGAAGACCTCGTAGTCCATGGCCAGGCCGAACAGGATGCCGATGAGCAGGATCGGCAGGAAGCTGACCAGCGGCCCGGGCGTGTCGACGCCGAGCAGGCCGGCCAGGTGGCCCTGCTGGAAGATGGCCACGGTGATGCCGAACGTGGCGCCGATCGTGAGCAGGAAGCCCAGCGCCGCCTTCAACGGCACCAGCAGCGACCGGAACACCAGCAGGAGCAGCAGGATCGACAGCCCGACCACGAGCAGCAGGTACGTCGGCATCGCGTCGGCGAGTTTGGCCGAGACGTCGATGCCGATCGCGGTCACACCTGACAGCGCGATGTCGGCGCCCTGGATGCCGCTCACCTTCTCGCGGATGGCGTGCACGACGTTCTCGGTTGCGACGTCGGTGGGGCCGGTCTTGGGGATGACGGTCAGCAGCGCGGTGGTGCCCTGCGCGTTGGCCTGCGGCGCGGTGACGGCCAGCACCCCGGGGGTGGTCTGGATGACGCCCGCGGCCTGCTTGGCGGCGGCACCGGTGGCCTGGGCGTCCTTACCGGTGACGACGGCGATCAACCGGCCGTTGAAGCCGGGCCCGAACCCCTCGCTGATCAGGTCGTAGGCCTCACGGGCCGACGATCCGGCCGCCGCGGTGCCCGCGTCGGGCAGGGCCAGGCGCATGTCCCGGGCGGGCAGCGCCAGCGCGCCCAGCCCGAGGACGGCGACCAGCAGCACCGGGACGCGCAGGTGGGTGACGATTCGGCCCCAGCGGAAGCCGAACCCCTCACTCTCGTCGTGGGACGCCCGCCCGGTGCGCTGCTTGCGCGGCAGCACCCGCGGACCGGCGAAACCGAGGATGGCGGGCAGCAGGGTGAGCGCGACGAGTACGGCGACGGCCACCGTGGCGGCCGCGGCCAGGCCCATGACGCTCAGGAACGGGATGCCGACCACGGCCAGGCCCGCCAGGGCGATGACGACGGTGGCGCCGGCGAAGACGACGGCCGAGCCCGCGGTTCCGGTCGCCCGCCCGGCGGCCTCCTCGGCCTCCATACCCTCGGCCAGGTACTGGCGGTAGCGGGAGGTGATGAACAGCGAGTAGTCGATCCCGACGGCCAGGCCCAGCATCAGCGCCAGGATGGGCGCGGTACTGGTGAGCTCCAGCACGCCGGAGAGGGCGAACAGACCGGCCATTCCGGCCCCGACGCCGATCAGCGCGTTCAGCAGGGTCATACCGGCCGCCACCAGGGAGCCGAAGGTGATGACGAGGACCGCGGCGGCGACCAGGACGCCGAGCGCCTCGGTTGAGCCCACCTCCACCTGGGCCTTCATGACCTCGCCGCCGGGCGCGACCCGCAGACCCCGCGCGGAGGCGCCGACCCGCTCGTAGGCCGCGCGCTGGGCGTCGGTGACCTCGTCCACGGGCGCGGAGAACTGGACCTGGACCAGCGCGTAGCGGCCGTCGGGGGAGACCGAGCGGACCTGGAAGGGATCCAAGGCGGCGAGCACACCGGGTACGGCGGCGGCCTCGCGCACGATCGGCGCGAGGGCGGCTGGATCGAGCCTGCCCCCTTCGGGCGCGGCGACGACGATGGTGCCGGTGGTGCCGCCCGCCTGCGGGAACTGCCGTCGCAGGGAGTCCAGCGCCTGCTGGGACTCGGTGCCGGGCATGGTGAAGGCGTCACTGGTGGGCCCGGCGAAGGCGGCGGCCAGCCCGCCGAGCAGGGCGAGCAGGAGCAACCAGACGGCGAGCACGCGTCCGCGCCTGCGGAAGGAGAACCGGCCGAGCCGGTACAGCACAGAAGCCATGGGAAGTGGGGTCCGTTCAGCGGAGTTCGAGGTGGTTCACGAGACGGGCTCACGGCCCGGGGTCGGGTGGTTCGGAGGGGCGCGGCCGGGTCCGTGGTGCTTCGAAGAGTTCACGGCCCGGGGCGGGGTGGTTCGGGGCTGTGGTTCTAAGGGGGCTCGCGGCCCAGGGGGGGGCGAGGCGGTTCAGGGACGGGCGGGCTCACGGCCCAGGGTGCGCAGCGCGCTGTGGATCATCTCGGCGCGCAGGACCTCGTCCGGCAGGTCGAGGTCACCGGTGACGGTGATGCAGACGGCACCCAGGACCATGTAGGCGGCCACCGTGTCCGCGGGTGCGGCCGAGCCGCCGGCCAGCGCCGTCAGCAGCCGCCCGACAGCGGAGGGGATGGCGCCCAGCGCCGGATGGCTGGTCATCGCGGGGAGGTCCTGGAACAGGATCTTCAACTCCAGCCGGAAGCGCATGGCCAGATCCACGTAACCGGTGACCGCCGTCCACGCGGCCGGCTCACCGTCCAGGCCGGTGAGCTGGGTGTCCAGCGCGGCCAACTCCTCACCGGCAGGGGTCAGCAACTCGGTGAGGATCGCCTCCTTGCCGGCGAAGTGATAGAGCAGCGCCGCCTTCGAACACCCGGTCACCTGGGCGATGTCGTGCAGCGAGGTGCCCTTGTAGCCGCTGTCGGCGAACAGTCGTAGCGCCGACCGCAGGATGTGGTCGCGCAACGCGGAGGGAGGGCGTGCCATATTCCGATGATAACTATCCGATCGGTCAGATCTGACCGATCGGACAGGAAATGAGAGCGTCCGGGGGTTTCTCCCCCGGGAGGCGGGGGAGTTTCGTGAAGAATGCCCGTTTCGAGAGCCGGTGTGATGCCCGCCGACGGTGTTCGGGGCGGCCCGTGCCGAGCCGTCCGCGGCGATGTGTGCATAGCCGGCGCGGCTGTCGCCGTTCGGCGCGACGAGGTCGGTATGGTCGGCGGTGAACTCACACCGACGGCGACCACGCCCGGTGCCGGTCCCGCTGTCGTTCGTCGTCCGGCCCGTCCGGCTCTCTTCGCCGGTGCCGGTGAGGCCGCTGATCCCGGCGAAGGCGGTACTGCCTGCCGTTCGACGCCCGCTCAAGCGCGAGCGTCACCCGGAACCCGGGTTCACGGGAGGCGCGACCGGGGGTCCGGCTTCGAGGGAACCTCGTGAAGTCAGCACGCCGCCGGTGGGTGCGGCGTGCCGGGGGGTGAAGGCCGGGTCTCTACGTCCGGATCGGGAAGCCTGCGTGGGGGACGGGCTTCACCGTGGCGTGGAGGGCGGGGCCGCTACGTCCGCGTCAGGAAGCCGGTGAGGGGGACGGGCTGCCCGAGGGGAACGGGGGGAACGGGCCGCCGGGCCAGTCCTGGCCGTCGTGGACGGCGTCGGGGTCGACCCCGAGGGTGATCGAGGCGCCGATTCCCCTGGCCAGGTGCCTCGGGTCGTACTTCAGGCTGAGCATGCCGTCGGCCGGGGTGTCACCGGTGTAGAGCATGTCCTTGGCGTTGGTCGTGCGGGGCTTGCTGTTGGTCGAGTACGGCTTCGTCAGGGCGACGGCCTCGATGGCCTTCTCGGGGAAGTAGAGCTGGCCGGTGTGGCAGTCGTCGCCGCCCACGTAGGCGCCGTGCTTGAAGACGCCGTTGACGTGGACCTTGGTGTGGATGTGGATAGCCCGGCCGATGTACCAGCCGGGGAAGACGGTCCTGAAGGTGACCCAGCCGTCCCGGTCGGTCATCTGGAAGCCGCGGAAGTAGGTGGTGCTGCTGTCGGGCTCGGCGTGCATGCCGCCGCCACCGGGAGGAGCGGTCGGGGAGCCGGTGGGGGAACCGGTGGGAGGGGCGGTGGGGAAGGCGGTCGGGAAGCCGCCGCCGTCGCCGGACGACTGCTTCTCGTAGCTGGAGTAGATGCCCAGGGCGTCGCAGTGCCAGATGTCGACGGCCACGTTGCGCAGCGGCCTGCAGTTCTCGGAGTCGACGACCCGGATGCGGAGCAGCACGGGAACGCCCGGCTTGTGCTCGGTGATGTCCGAACGGTACTTGTCGTAGTCCAGGTAGTAGGGGCCCTCGATGGTCTCCTTGGTGAGCTTCAGGCAGGCGTTCCCGGTCCCGGAGGGGGTGGGCGTCGGGGTGGGGCCGTTACCGGTCGTCGTGCTCGCGGACGCCGTCGCGGCCAGGTAGCCGCTGCCCAGACCGGCTACGGCGATGCTGGCTCCGCCCGCGAGAAGGATCTGGCGACGGTTCGGTTTCGGTGTGCTGGTTTCTTCCATGCGGAGGAACATTAGGGGCGTTATGTGAAAAAAGTCTAAGAAAGAGGGTGGGGTTCTGATGTGCCGTAATGGAACTGTGATCATCTGTCGGCGAAGGTGCCCTCAAAGGGCATTAATCGGATTTAATCCCCAAAAATAGGACGATTCAGACAAGAATGATTACTTTGTGTCAAGGGCAGAGTTTCTCCGGTGACAGTGTGACGAAGGCCGTAGGTGCTGGGAACGGGAGTGGCCCCGCCGGTCCTCGGAGAGGAGGGCGGGGCGTCGTGCTCCGGATCAGGCGCGCTTCCAGCGCCACTGCCCGTTGGGGTACTGCGAGCACCTGTACCTGCGGTTGGTGGCCTTGGCGTAGCCGTACCTGCCGTGCGCGGCGGCCGGGCAGTAGGCGCCGGGGGTGACGCAGTTCCAGTGGTCGCCGGACCGCTGGTAGGTGCACGAGGCCGTCGCCGTGACGGTCGCGCCCTGGGTGACGGCGGCTGCGGGAAGGGTGGCCGCAGGGACGAACGCGGAGGCGACGAGGGCGGCGGAGACTACGAGACGTCTGAGCAAGGAGCGCTCCCGGCTGTGGGGGATGAATCCCAGGGAATGTGAACGATGAACACATGAGAGACGAACGGCGTCCATCCACGGGTTGACCTACGAGAGTGTCCTTATCCGGACAATTCCCGATCATCGGCTCTCGGGCGGAGCCGGGCCCGGAGCGTCGGCGGAAACGCGGGAACGTTGCGGGAACGTGGGAACGACGCGGGACACGGAAATGCGGAAACGCGACAGCCCGGTCCGGACGCGAGGGTGGGTGGATCCTGCCGGGCGTCCCCGATCGCGTGGACCGGGAGGCGTGCGCTCACGGTCGGGTCGTCGGCCCTCCTGGCACCGTCGATCCCAGGTGGCGCGGGCAGGAGGCACGGGTCGTCCTTGGTGAGCCTGCGAGTCGGGACCCCTCGGCCGGATTGTCTGATAGATGAGGATATGTTCGGGGCGCCGGAGTTCCTGTGATCCCGGCGTCCGGGGGATTCGCAGGGGAGTGACCGCTGGTGATGGATGACTTTCGCGTGACGCTTGAAGAGCTTGCCAGGGACTACAACCAGCAGGCCCAGCTTCTACGGGACATGCACGGCAAGCTGGACGAGCTGTCGGTGACCGCGCAGTCGGGCGACCGGATGGTGGCTGTGACAGTGGGCCCGCGTGGCCGGGTGCGGAGCATCGAGCTCGATCCCCGGATCTACCGGAAGCTGTCGCCGTCCGAGCTGTCACAGTCGCTCATGGAGCAGATCGACGCGGCCACGGACGAGCTCTCCGCGCGGATGCGGGAGCTGATGGCGCCCTTCGCGCCGGAGGGCCTGCCGTACGACGAGATGTTCGGAGAAGGGGTGGGTTTCGAGTCGTTTCTTCCCGACCCGCCGAACCCGCCGTCGCGGGGGCATGGATGAGGGCCTGCGCGGTGTGAGCCGGGTCAGCTCTCGGCAGGGACGATCTTGAGGTAGCCGTTGCTCCAGAAGGTCAGCCCCTCGAACGCCTCCTGCGGACTGGCCCGCCTGGCGCTCGCCATCTGCTCGATCATTTCCTGGATCTCGGGCGGGCTGGCCGTCAGTTCGCCGGTCTCCGTCAGTTCGATCGTCCCCACGACCGTGTCGGTGCTTACCTCAACGACTTTTAGCGTTGGTCCTGTCATAACTGAAGTCTCCGTTCTGTAATCGGTGCTGATCTTTGGAGTCCGACCCGATCGCTCCTATGGGTCGAGAGGGTTTCTCTCGGGGCGTGTGATCACTGTTGGGGGCCGGGGCATCGGCATCGTCACCCCCGTCCCCCCCGCATTCTGTTCGATCATGTCAAGCTGACCGAGCATGTTCTCGTACCAGTCCCATCGCCCCAAGCTTTGGAACGCCGTTCTCACCCTCCAGGACGTGAGCGCCGCCCTGACCCCCTGAACGTCTTCCGGACTGAGCGAGTTGGGTGTCCAGGCGTAGGGCGGCGCATCCTCGGTCACGTGATCCAAGGGACGAACGAACTGCGTCCCGAACCTCCCTCTGGGCTGCCAGTCCATCGGGGGGACGAACGTACCGTTGTGATCGATGCCGACGATTTTCCCCTCAGGACTCACGAGCCAGTTGGAATTGTGGCGATCATTGTTGCCGACCAGTACGTCGAGCAGGCTGATGCGCATGCCACTGGCTGTCAGATGAGGCCGCGATATTCTCTCGTCCGCTGAGAGAAGGAAATTGAATTTCCCCTCCTTGAACTCCATGTAGACGACGTTCTCGTCGGCTCGGTAGACCCGGGGGACATCTGCGCCGATGGCCACCCCCACCAGCGAGGCCAGCACTTCGGCGTCGGCCTCTTCCTTGCTCTCCATGACCTTGCGGATGATGTGGGAGCCGTCGTTGAACGTCCATTTCTCCACCAGCAGGGACCAGGTCTTCTTACTGGTGCCCAGTGTCCGGCCGCCCAGCGTCACGGGTCCTCCGTCGATGCCGGAGTGAAGCGCGCCTGCCAGCCACCCCGGGCGCGGGCCGCCCCAGTGCTCCGGTGCAGAGGCCGCTTCGTTCAGGAAGTCCGCCATGCGGATCTGTGCGGTTTTCTCGTCCCAAAGGCTTGGCTGTGCCCTCTCGTCGGGGGGACGCAGCCACGGCGTCTTCGCGTCGGATCCGTCGTGGTTCGACTCCGACGACCGGGGAGGATCCGCGGGGGGAGGCGCTCCGTCCCCGGGTTCTCGCGGTGGGACGGCGCCGGACGCGGTGGGATCGTGAGGGACCGAACCCGCCGCTGGATCACGGGGGATCGGGGCGGGGGTGTTGCGCGGCCCGGTGGAATGCGAGGAGTCGTCGCCCACGTGGGCGGCGGCCCTCGACGGCTCCGAGAGCGGATGGGGGTTGAGCAACCTCTCGATGGCACCCGGTGGAGGAACGATGTCGGGGCGGGCTGCGACGAGGACGTCAGGGTGACCCGTGCCAGGGGTGCCGGGGTGACCGGAGGTGCCGGCGGGAGGGGTGGCGGGGGTGTCCGCTCGTGGTTCCGGGTGGGCCGTGCCGGGGGTTTCGGGGTGGCCTGCGACAAGGGTGTCGGGTGGCGGGGGCGTCCGCTCGTGGTTCCCGGTGGCATGTTCCAGAGGGGCGGGGTGAGCGGCGGCGGGGGCGTCGGGGTGGCTCGTGCCAGGAGTGTCGAGGTGGGCGGGGGCGGGGGCGTCCGCCCGGGGGTCGGGATGGGCCGCGGGAGCGGTTTCCGTGTGGACCGGGATGTCCGCCTCGCCGTTCCTCGGCTGACCTTCCGGAAGCCCGGCCCTGTCCCCCGAGGTCACTCCTGAGCCGTCGAGGTGGGACGGCGTCGCGGGATCGGGCCGTACGGAGTCCTGGGCGGCGGTGTCGTGGTGAGCGGAGGCGATGCCCGGGTCGGCCGCGCCCTGATGGGCGGGCGGCCCGGCGGGATCGCCCGTGGCCGGACGGGCCACGGAGGGAGTCGGGTCGTTGGCGGGATGGGCGGTCGGCGGGGACAGATCGACGGTGCCGATGTGGCCGTCGCCCAGGGCGGTGAGGTTGCCCGTTTCCGGGAAGTGGCCGACCCGTGCGGCAAGAGAATCGGGGCCGCGATGACCGGTCGGGGCGATGAGGTGGCCGTCGGCGCCTCCGAGGAAGCCCGAGGTGACGCTCTTGGCGAGGTGTTCCCAGTCCAGTTGGCCGCTCGCCGCCAGCATCGGGATGCCGGCGGCGGTGTTGGCCACCATGCTCTGCGTCGCCATGCCCAGCGCCGAGCCGTCCAGGAAGGCGGCGGCCTTCTCCCTTCCCGACATCGCCACGCGTTCCACCATCTCGCTGGTGATACGCGCGCCGCCCAGTTTGCCGATCGCCGCGGCGAACCCGGTGAACGTCAGTCCCGCCAGGGCGCCCCCGGCCAGTGACGTGCCCGTCTTGGTCCAGTCCCAGTCCTCGCGCCGCCCGCCTACCATCTGGACGCTCTGGATGAGCACGTCCATTCCGCCCATCACCCCGCTGAACAGGGCGATGTTGCGCAGCAACCTCATGGCGATCTGCCGCACGGTCATCTGTGTCAACCTGCACGCCATGGGCACCAGGGCCAGCGACCGTCCCCCCGAAGGGACCGCCATCCTGAGGAAGTAGAGGATCTGCGCCGCCAGCAGGAACAGGGACAACAGGATCATGTACTTCGCGTACTCGATCTCCAGGCCGATGGTGTTGAGCTGGTCGCCCGCTTTCTCACAGGCCTGCTTCAGGCGGGGCAACACGAGCGGGTCGACCGTGGTGAACGTCTTCCAGTACTCCCCGAAGGCGTCCGAGGCCGCCCCATCCATGCATTCGCGCGCGTCGAGACAGGAGACATGGCCGTCCTCGATCAAGGTCGTGATCGCCGCGGCGACCTCCCGGTAGGCGTCGGCCAGCCGGAAACACCCCTCCTCGTCACCCTCCGGCCAGTCCATCCCGACGATCCAGCCGACGTAGGGCCGCACTATCGGAGGGACCAGCGTCTCAAGACGGTTGTCCACCCCGGGTCAAGGCCCTAGTGTGCTTTGCCGCTCGGCCTCCTCGTAGCACGACGCCATCGTGTCGAGACCGGCCTTGATCTCGTGCAGCGCCTCGGACGTCTCGCCCAGCCGCTGCAGGACGGCTTCCATGAGCGGCGTGTATCCCTTCTCGAACTGCCTGCCGTAGTGGTCCTCGCCCCAGGGAGAACCCGCGGCGGCCAGCGCGGCCTTGAGCCGCGCCTTGGCGTCCTCAAGGGTCTTGGCGTGAGAGGTGAAGGCGGTGGCACGCCGCCGGAGAGCCTGCGGTCGCACCTCGTAGCCGTTGTAGGTCGTCATCTGGCTCCGTTCGGGTGTTCGCGGCCAGGTTCGCCGGGTCGCGGACATCGGGACACGGGCGTCGGGGCACGGGGCCGTCAGCCGCTTTCCGGGGGTGGCGACGGCGGCAGGAAGGCGGTCTGGGAGAGGCGGGCGCCCTGCTTCCTGTCGACGAAGTAGCCCCGTCCCGGTGGGAGCGGGTGCGCGCGGACGTTGCCGAACAGGAAGCCCTCGTCCTTGTTGCCGGACAGGATCACGGCCGGGCTGGCCATGTCCTTGACGCGCTGGACGATCGGGTCGAACATCGCCCTGCCGACGCCGCCCATCGCGCGGGACATCACCAGGTGCAGCCCGATGTCGCGGGCCTGCGGCAGCAGCTCCGCCAGCGGCAGCAGCGGGTTCGACGAGGTCGCGACGAGGTCGTAGTCGTCCACGACGATGTACAGGTCGCAGCCCTGCCACCAGTTCCGCGCCCGTAGCTGCTCGGGGGTGAGGTCGGCGGGAGGCAGCCGCTTGAGCAGCGCGTTGCGGGCGTCGTTGATCAGCGCGGCCGCCGCCGCGCTTGAGGCGGCGTAGCCGATGCGGTGCTCGGTCACGGCGGAGTCCAGCAGCGACCGCCGGTAGTCGATCACGATCATCATGGCCTCCTGCGGCGTCTGCCGCGCGACGAGGCCCTCGGTGATGAGACGCAGCAGGTTGGACTTCCCGCTCTCGGTGTCGCCGACCACGATGAAGTGCGGGTCGGCCTCGAAATCGAGGAGGACGGGCGACAGGGTGGCCTCGTCGATGCCGATCGGGATCCGGTTGGGCCCGGTCCGTTCCGCGTCGGGCAGCGTCTCGGCGGGCAGCACCGACGGCAGCAGCCGTACGGCGGGCGCGGGCGCTCCCTGCCAGGCGTCCCTGACCGCGTGGACCAGGGCGCGCACGCCCGCCGACAGGTCGTCGGCCTTCCTGACGCCGTCGATCCTGGGCAGTGCCGACAGGAAGTGCAGGCCCTCCTTGGTGAGCCCGCGTCCGGGGACGCCCTCGGGTACGGCCAGCGACGACTTGCGGTTGACCTCCGACTCGTAGGCGTCGCCGAGCTTGAGCTCGATCCGGGTGCCGAACAGGTCCCGGATGCCGGGACGGAACTCCGACCACTTGTTGGTCGCGGCCACCACGTGGATGCCGTACCCCAGGCCGCGCGCCGCCAGGTCGGTGATGACGGGTTCGAGCGACTCGAACTCCTGCCGGATCGTCAGCCAGCCGTCGACGACGAGGAAGACGTCGCCGTAGCCGTCGCCCTCGATGCTCCCGTCGGCGAGTCGCTGCCGGTAGGTGGTGATCGAGTCGATGCCCTGCTCGGTGAAGTCGCGTTCCCGCTGCTGGAGCAGCGTGGCGAGCTCGGCGACCGTCCGGCGCACCCGGTCGCCGTCCAGGCGGCTGGCCACCCCGCCCACGTGCGGCAGCGCCTCGAGCGAAATGAGCGAGCCGCCGCCGAAGTCCAGGCAGTAGAACTGCGCCTCGCGCGGGGTGTGGGTGAGGGCCATGCCGGTGACCAGGGTTCGCAGGACCGTGCTCTTGCCGCTCTGTGTTCCCCCCGCGACGCCGACGTGGCCCGCCGCCCCTGACAGGTCCATCCAGAATGGGTCGCTGCGCTGCTCGAACGGCTTGTCGATGACGCCGACGACGGCGTGCAGCCTGCCCCGGCCGACCCATCCGGTCGTGGCCAGGCCGAGCTCCGGGGTGATCGACAGCGAGGGGAGCAGGTGGGCCAGGGTCGGGGGCTCGCCCAGCGGCGGCAGCCAGATCCGGTGGGCGGGAGGGCCCTGACCGGCGAGCCTGCCGACGACCAGGTCGAGCAGGCTGACCGAGCCCCGTTCGACGGGCGTCTCGCCCGTCGTCAGCTCCTTCGGTGGCTCCTCGACGACGGGCACCGGGGAGAAACCGGGACCGTACTCCACGATCTGGCGCACCCCGGCGGACCCGCCCCGCCCCGTGGAGCTGAGGGGGTCGACCTGGTGGGGGCCGGAGACGTAGGCGGCCTTGAACCGGGTCATCCCGGTGGTCTCGAACTTCAGGTAGCCGTTGCCCGGAGCGGACGGCAGCTCGTAGGCGTCGGCGACGCCGAGCACGACCCGGCTCTCCATCGCGGAGAAGGTGCGCAGGCCGACCCGGTAGGACAGGTGGGTGTCGAGGCCGCGAAGGCGTCCCTCCTCAAGACGCTGGGAGGCCAGCAGCAGGTGCACGCCGAGGGAGCGGCCGAGCCGCCCGATCATCACGAACAGCTCGATGAACTCCGGCTTGGCGGTGAGCAGCTCGCTGAACTCGTCGATGACGACGAACAGCGTGGGCATCGGCCGCAGGTCGGCCCCCTGCTCGCGGGCGCGCTCGTAGTCGCGCAGGGAGGCGTAGTTGCCCGCCGCGCGCAGCAACTCCTGACGGCGGATCATCTCGCCGTGCAGCGCGTCGTACATCCGGTCGACCAGGGGCAGCTCGTCCTCGAGGTTGGTGATGACCGCCGAGACGTGGGAGAGGGTGTCCAGGCCGAGGAAGGTCGCGCCGCCCTTGAAGTCGACGAGGACGAAGTTCAGGATCTCCGACGAATGGGTGATCGCCAGACCGAGCACGAGCGTGCGCAGCAGCTCGCTCTTGCCCGATCCGGTCGCGCCGATGACCAGGCCGTGCGGCCCCATGCCGCCCTGCGCCGACTCCTTGATGTCCAGCTCGACCAGGCGCCCGTCGACGCCGAGGCCGATCGGCACCCGCAGCCGGTTGCGCCCCGCCCTCGGCCGCCAGGTCACCGCCGGGTCGAGCAGGGTCGGATCGCCGACCCCCAGCAGGTCGGTCAGCGAGGTGTTCACCGCCAGCACGTCCTGCGCCTCCCCGCTCCTGGCGGTCGAGGCGCGCAGCGGGGCGAGCTGCCTGGCCAGGCCCTCGGTCCGCAGGAAGTCCAGCTTGTCGGGATCGCCGAGACGGGTCGAGCTCTGCTTGCCCGCGTGGTCTATCTTGATCATGAAGAAGCCGTCGGGGCGCACCTCGAGGCGCAGCGTGTTCTTCTCCTCGATCGGCCCGGCGGAGCCGGACAGGTCGATCACGGTGACGCCCTGGATGGCGTCCGTGCCGAGTTGCGAGTCGTGCGGCACGTGCCCGCCGTCGAGGATCAGCACGTGGTACGGCAGCGCGTCCGGCGAGGGGCCCGGCTTGAAGCGCGCCCGTTCCTTCAGCGTTCCGCCGAGCAGCCGGTCCAGCTCGGCCAGGTTGTCGGCCATGAGCCGCACCTGGCCCGCGGCGTCCGTCTCCTCGGGGTGCAGCGCGTGGGGCAGCCACTTGACCCAGTCCCACTGGGCCATCCACTCCTCGTCCGCGCACACCATGATCCGCATGTCGTCGGGGGAGTGGAAGACGGCCATCTGGGCGATCATCGCCCGCACCAGCTCGCGCACGGCCACGGGGTCGCCGGTCAGGTTGATCCGCGCGAAGGAGTGCAGGGCGACGGCGACCGGCAGCTTGGCCACCGTCGAGTGGGCTCTGATGAACCTGCGCAGCGCGCCCGCCGTCAGGGCGTCCAGGTCCTCGACCGGTTTTGAGTCCGGCGGGATGAGCTGGATGGCGAGCTTCTGCGCGCCGGTGCCGAGCCGTACGGTGCCGAAGTCGTCGTCGCGGGGCCGCCGCTCCCACAGCCGGGGGCCCAGGGCGACCCACCACAGCGAGTCGGGGGACGGGCTGCTCCATTCGAGGGCGTCACGCTGCTGCCTGGCGGCCCGCCGTACCTTCTTACGGACCTGGGAGAGATAGCGGAAGTAGTCTCTGCGCAGGCCGTTCAGCCGGTTCTTCCGCTCGCCCGCCTGGCGGCCGAGCTGACCGGCCGTCATGCCCATCATGGAGACGGCGAACAGGCCGCTGGCCACGTACATGATCGGGCTCGAGTTGCCGCCCGCGGTGAACATCAGGCCCATCCCGGCGGCGCCCGCGACCATCGGCAGGTAGGTGAGTATGCCGGTCAGTCCCTGTGGCTGGACCTCGGGGATCTCCGGCGGGGATTCGAGCAGAATCTCACCCCGCGGCGGCTTGGGCGAGGGACGGCGCTCGGGGCGCCGTACGACGACGATGCTCACCTGGAAGAGCCTTCCTGGTTGGTTTGTACACATCTGCGGCGAAAGCGATTGCCGACGGATGTCGCGCGTGATCCCTGCTCTCCCCGCTACCGTATCCGGCATATCGGTGGTTTCCGTGATGCTTCGCGATGCTTGCAACCAAGAGGGAGGACGACCGTGAGGTCGCTGGCTCAGGCCCCCCAGGGGGCCGTCACACCGGGTCTCCCAGCTCAGAGCGCTGCTCCGCTGCCTCCCCTGTGCCATATCACGATCGTCGCCCCTCACAGGAAGGCCGATCTGGCGCTGCCCGCGGACATTCCGCTGCCGCACGTCCTGCCCGGTCTGCTGCGTGCGATGGGCGAGGTGGGAGGTGACTCCGCCCCCGCTCCCGGATGGGTGCTGCAGCGGCCAGGCGGGGCCCCGCTCGACATCGGGCAGAGCCTGGGCGCCCTCGGGGTGCTCGACGGGGAGGTGCTCTACCTCAGGCCGCGCGAGGCCGTGCTGCCCCCCGCCATGTTCGATGACGTGGCCGACGTGGTCGCCACGGGTTTCAAGGAGGGGCCGGGCGGGTGGGGTGCCAGGCACACCCGCCTGCTCGGGGTCGGGGCCGCGACCGCGCTCCTCGTCATCGGAGCGCTGGTCCTGCTGTTCTCCGGTCCGCCGTGGCGGGTCTCCGCGATTTTCGCCGGGGTGTTCGCCGTCCTGCTGACCGTCGCGGGCGGCATGCTGTCCAGGGCGGTCGGCGACTCGTCCGCGGGGGCGCTGATCGGCTGTGCGGCGCTGCCGTACGCCTTCCTCGCCGGGCTCCTCGCCCCCGCGGGCGCGGCCGGCCTGGGAGGGCTCGGCTCGGCGCATCTGCTCGCCGCGTTCGCGACCACGGGACTGGTGGCCACCATCGGCGTGCTGGTGATCGCCGACGGCGTGCAGGCCTTCCTCGGCGTCGCCATCGCCTCCGCGACGGGCGCGCTCTGCGCGGCGGCCGTGATGCTGTGGGCCGCGTCCCCCGCGGGGGTCGCGGCGGTCGCCGTCGCGGTCCTGCTGGCATGCAGCCCGCTGTTCCCGATGCTGGCCTTCAGGTTCGCGGGCCTGCCCATGCCCTCGATGCCGACCAACTCGGAGGAACTACGCGCGGACAATCAGCGAGTCGACGGCCCGTCCATCCTGGAGCGCGCGGGCCACGCGCAACGCTACGCGACGGGATTCGTGGCCGGGGTCGGCCTGGTCGCGCTGGTGGCCCAGGTCTGTCTCGCCTTCGACACCGACTGGGTCGCCATGGCCACCGCGCTGACGCTGTCACTGACGCTCATCATGCGCGCCCGCGTCTTCCAGGGGACGGGCCAGCGGCTCTGGCTGCTGATCTCCGGTCTCTTCGGTCTCGCGGTCGTGGCGGTCTCGCGGACCCTGGCCATGGGCGTGGGCGGGGCGGCGCTCGCGGTGACGATGGGCCTGCTGTGCGTCGCGTCGCTCTCGGCGGGCATCGGCCTGTGGCTGCCCTCCGGCAAGCCGTCCCCGTTCTGGGGCAGGGCGGGCGACATCGTGGAGATCCTGCTGATCGTCGCACTCTTCCCCCTCGCCCTCGGCGTACTGGACGTCTACTCCTGGGTCAGAGGCCTGGCCGGCTGACCCCGGCGGACGAGCGACGAGGGAAGACATCGACCAGAGGAAGCCCAAGCCCTGAGACGCCGAAGGCGTCGCGAATAGGCAGGGCGTCGCAAGAGGACAGGGAGAGCGGTTATGGATTTTGGAGACTTCGCCGGCATCGATGTGGAAAAGCTGCTCAGCGGCAATGGTTCACAGTTTATGCAAATGGAGGAGTTGCAGAAAGAATTGTCCTTGCTGGTCGGGCGCGCGCAGGACGAGGACGGCTTCGTCACGGTCGAGTACGCCACCGAGGGGCTGCGGGAGCTGGAGCTGCACCCCAAGGCGATGAGACTGAGTTCGGGGGAGCTGGCCGAAAGGATCAAAGAGGTCGTTCGCGAGGCGGCCGAGGACCTGCGCAAGCAGGCCGAGCTGGCCATGGACAAGGTCTTCGGGGAGGAGGAGAACCCGATGAGACTGCTCGGTGACCCTGAGTCGATCATGAAGCAGGTCCGGGACGCGGAGCGCGTCTACGACCGCACCTTCGAGGACGTCATGGGAGAGCTCGACCGCATCCGCCGCCGTCTCGAGATGTGATCACGCGGGGAGTGGAAGGCGCCCGATGGTTTCGGTCCGCCGCCGCGTCCGATATCCATGCGTGATGGTGAGGTCGCACACGGCTCCGGCCTGCCCGTTTACTTATCAGATGTACAATATTTACCATTCCGTAATATAGATACATGTTATCTATGTGGCTCTTGATGACTAGCATGCCAAATGATGACGTTCGTCGAGGTGGTCCTCTTTGTCCGTTTATGGGGTCTCTGTGAGCCTGTGCGGCATTGTGGACGTATGGCCCGCGCGGGGCGTGACACCACTACGGACAAACAGGTCCCATGTCACGGAGGTGGCCAATGCCGGATTTTTTCAACGCGAGCATTCCCCAGATGGAGCTGGCGGCCGCTGAGGTCGAGGACACCGCTCAGCGCATCCACGGTATGCGCCAGAGGGTGGGTGAGTACACGGCCGCGCTGTTGCGCACTTGGAGGGGGCCAGCGTCCCAGAAGTACGGGATCGCAATGCACGCCTGGGACGAGGAGGCGCAGAAAATCCTCACTAGTCTGCAGGAGATCGCCGCGAAGCTGGGGCAGAGCTCCATCACCTACTCCAGCGTTGACGAGGACGTAGCGGGCGGTGCCGGGATGGTCGACTCGCTCATCAATGGCGCCAAGTGACCTGACCCATCCCGACTGCCAACCGAGAGAAGGAGAGCACGATGGAGAAGATAGGTGTTAATTTCGAGCAGATGGCGAGGGCTCAGGATGATTTGCTGCTGCTCGTCACTGCCATGGACGAGGCGACCGACAGTCTCGTCGCCAAGATCAGATCGTTGCTGAGCGACGATAGCTGGAACGGTGGCGCGGCCGAATACTTTGAAACGCACAGGAGTAGGTGGGATGCCTCCGAGCGGGAGATGGGGCGCCAGCTCCATGAGGCCGCGAAGGCCCTCGGCGTCGCCAACGAAAGCTACCGGCTGGCTGAGATGAACAACCAGAAAATCTGGAGCGAGCACTGACATGCCCCATGCCTGACCAGGTGTCTTTCGGTCGCCGCCGCGCGCGGTGGCCGAGCCCGTCCGGCCGGTGTACGGCTCACCTGGCCTCCGGAGGGAAGAGATGAGCACATCGGAGTGGCCGAGCCTGGACGACGTGGCGCACGTCGCCGAGTTCGACACCGACCAGATGAGGAATATCGCCAACGAGCTTGAGGAGTACGTCGCGAGCCTGTCGGGCCCGGCGTTCTCCGAGGGCTACACGACGGGCTCCCTGGAGAGCGTCGGCACCAGCGCGAACCTGACCGAGGCGGAGCTCGGGAAGTGGTCGACCGCGCAGACGTTCACGCGGACCGTCGGCTCGACCGGCAACGCCGCCCTGGACGGCAGGGCCGCGGTCCTGGGGCGCGTCTACGGGGAGTTCGTCGCCCAGTATCACGAGGTCATCGCGGCGATCAGGGCGAGCGCCAAGGAGTACGACGCCGCCGAACACGCCAGCGGCGGCGGGGACGACACGGGCGGGTAGGGGGAGAGGTCGCAGTGGACAGTCGGCAACGGACGGTGTGGATCCGCTCGGAGGCGGAGCCGCAGAGCGGTGAGGTCGCCGCCTCCTACAGCGAGATCGAGGCATGGCTGAAGAGCACCTCGCCCGCCCAGATCGAGGACGCCGGGTTCGGCTTCGATCACGGCGCGTCCGTGCTCGAACTCGTCACGGGCGCCATGCTGACCAACGCCTCGAAACTCGCCGGGGCCTGGGGCGGTCCGGCCGCCGTGGAGACCCAGCGGGCGCTGCGGATGCTGCACACCACGGGTTCTGAGCTGGCCGCCAAGATGCGGCAGGTCTCCCATGTCCTGCGGATGTACGGCGGGGTCCACCTGCCCGAGGCGCGCAAGAGGATGGAGCAGCTGGAGGCCGCGCGTCCCAAGGACGAGGAACCCTCGGACGCCCAGCGCACCCAGCAGGCCAGGAGCGTGCTGAGCACACTGAACGATCAGATCGTCGGCCTCTACCACCAGGTGCCGGAGAACTTCTCCTACGCCCTGCCGGTCGCGGAGACCCAGGGCCCCGGGGGTTACACGCCCACGGACTACTCCTCGGTGGGACAGCCGACGGGCTCGCACTACGGCAGCGGCACGTCCGGGCAGAACGGCTACACCGGGACCGGTGGCGGCGACTCGTCGGGCGGTCAGGGAGGCCGGGGAGGCCAGGGCGTGAACGACCTCGGGCTGGTGAGCACGGATCCGTCCGGGGCGAATCCAGGCGGGTTCGACCCGAACGGCCTGAACACCGGCGGCCTGGGACCCGGCTCCGTCGACGGGCATCTGCCCGGCCAGGACGGCGCGGGGACGGGTGGCCACAACGGCCTGAACCCCGCCTCCCTCAACCCGGGGTCGGTCAACGGCCTGGACCCCACGGGGTTGTCCGGCTCGGACGTCGGCAAGACCAGTCTCGCGGGCCTGAACGACCAGACGGCGTTCGGCACGGGGACGCAGGGCCCGCTCAACGTGGTGGGAAACAACGGGCTGGGGAACAACGGCCTGTCCTACGGCAACCTTCCCGGTAACGGCGCGTCCGGCACCGGGCTGCCGACCGGCGCGGGCGGGTTCGGCGCGGGCGGGTTCGGCGCGGCGGGGGCGGGCGCCGTCCGCGCGGGGGCCCTCGGCGCCTCCCCGATAATGCCGTTCGTGCCGCCAAGCGCGGGAGGGGCCGGGGAGGAGAAGCAGGAGCGGGAGAGCAGCAGCAAGCATCCGGAGGACGACGAGGTCTGGGGCAGCGGTGGCGAAACCACCCCCCCGATGATCGTCTGACGTTCGTGATCGCAGCCCCGGCGGAGCGCCGGGGTCTTTGAGGAGTTCCGGCGGGCCGCCCGCCGCGAAGGATCCCGGCGGGTGCCGGTCGTGAGGAGTGAGAATGGCCGATTCGCCGCTCAATGGGCTGTCCTTCGGAAACCTGGGGCCCGCCAAGGTCGTCTCCTTCACCGAGGGCAAGCTGAAGCAGCTCGGCGCCGACTTCGGCAAACGCGCGGGTGACATGGGCACCCTGGCGGATCGCACGGGCGCGATCGACATCGCCTCGCCCGCCTTCGGCGTCCTCGGGATGGGCCTGCACTCGGCACACGACCAGGCCCGCGACAACGCCGCCGAGGCGCTCAAGGCAGGCAAGGCCGCCATCGAGTCGTGGAACAAGGCCCTGGCCGACTCGGACGAGGCCTACAAGGAGGCCGACAAGAAGAGCACCGTCAGGACAGAAGTGCCACTCGGCGGTGGTCTTCCAGGCGGTGGTCTTCCTGGCGGTGGTCTTCCTGGCGGTGGTCTTCCTGGAGGCGGTCTTCCCGGGGCGGGGGATCTCGGCGGCCTTCCCGGAGGAGGCGTGCCCAACGCCGGTGATCTCGGTGGTCTCGACACTCCCGGTACAGGCGGCCTGCCGGACCCGACGCTCCCCGGAGCCGACGGGACAGGCCCGAAGCTCCCCGACCCCTCGGGGACGGATCCCAAGCTACCCGACCCCAACGCGCTCGACCCCTCGGCGATGAATCCGAAACTGACCGACCCGAGCGCCCTCGACCCCAGGACCGCGAGCGCGCTCGATCCGAACGGCGTCACCGGCGACCTCGGCAAGCAGAACCTCGGACTGCCCGACCCCACGAAGACGGCCCTGTCGGGCTACAACCCCGGCGACCTGACGGCGGGGCAGTCCAGGCTGCCTGGTCCGACCACCTGGACGGGCGACGGGCAGGGCCCAGGGATCTCCACCAACGGCGCGTACGCGGGCGGAACGGCGGGCGGGTCCCTGTCCGGCGGCGCCCTGCGCGGAGCGGGGGCCGGAGCGATGGGTGCGGGCGGCATGCCGATGATGCCGATGGTGCCGCCCAGCGGCGGTGCCGGTGAGCAGGGGAAGGAACGCGACAAGATGGCCGGGAGGGGGGAGGACGAGGGGGTCTGGGTCGGTGACGAGGACATCGCCCCGCCGGTGATCGGCATGGAGACGTGATCCCGTCTCCGGGTCCCGCGGGCGCCGGGACGGTTGCGCCCATGAGGTTCGGCGGTCAAAGGAAGGGGCTTCGCCATGGCGTACGAGAGTGACAGATGGCTGGTCATCACGGCGGCGGCCACGACGCTCGCGGCGGCGACCTGCCTCAGACGCCCCACCGCGTGGGCCATCGCCGCCGCGGTGGCTCTGCTGGTCTCCAATCCCGGGGACATGCAGAAGGCGGCCACGGAGTGGTGTAATCCCCAGGAGAACGGCGCCGTGGATCTGGCGGCGCTCAAGAGCCAGTTGGAGGGCCTGCTGGCGCAGGTCAAGCAGGAGGGGCACTGGGAGGGGGAGGCCTGCGAGGCGTTCAGCGCCCAGGTGAAGGACTTCAACCTCCTGCTCGACAAGTGCAAGGTCTACCGCCAGGGCATGTGTGACACCCTCGACCAGACCGCCGAGTTCTATCACGCGGGCGTCCTCTTCGCCTGCGGCGTGGCGGGGGCGATGACGATCATCACGATGATCTACTTTGCCTGCAAGCTCTCCTGGCTCTCCCTGTCCGCCGAGGCGTGGGTCATCGTCGCGCTGAAGAAGGTCGACGACGTCGTCAAGGCGGTCGTGAAAAAGAAAATGATGGCCATCGGGGGGGCCGCGGCCCTGATGTTGCTGCTCAACTCCTTCCAGCAGGACCAGCGGAGGCTGTTCTACGGATTTCAAGCCGCGCCGGGGGAGCAACCCGACTTCTCCCAGGTCGGTCTGCAGTACGACTCGACCGGCGGTCTCATCCCGAAGGTCGACATGTCCATGCCCAAGATGCCGCAGACGAAGGGGTCGATCATCCCCGGCATCATCTGACCCGCGCGCGGTGCGGCCTCCGGGCGAGGTCGTCCTCGATGTCGGTCACGATCTCCGCTGCCCCGTGCTGAGCGGCCCCGCAGGCGAGGCCGCTCAGCACGTCACGAGGTCGGCGCGCTCCCCTGCTGGGGCTGTACCGTCCCCGTCGGGCTCGCCTGCGCCGGTTTCCTGGCCGCCTCGGGGTCGAGTGCCGGGCCTTCGGGGATCAGGTGCACCAGGTGCGCGGGCAGCGGGGCGACGTCCTCCATCGTGTACCCCAGGCTCGTCAGCGCGTCCGTGGAGGTGACGGCGTGCCGCCGTCCCTGGTCGCCGACCAGGTAGAGCGACTGGAGCGCGTCCAGCCTGCCGTTGCCCGGCAGCAGCCCGATCAGGGCGCCCTTGCCGTACGGGAGCACCACCTGGTCGACCACGTCCTGGTTGAACCAGCCCTTGGGCGGGGGCGGGACCGCCACCGTGCTGCCGATCGTCAGCAGCGCCTTGGCGGAGCCGCGCTCGGTGTCGGCGTAGACGGCGCAGACCGGGTCCGTGGGGGGCGGTGTGACGATCCGCGGCATGGCCTGGGGGAGGTCTCCGCCGCCCATGTGGGTCGCGGACCGCCTGGCTCCGGTCGCGGTCGCCGGGTCCAGCTCGATCGCCTTCACCGGCGCCTGGCCGTACGCCTTCTTGCTGGCGGGGTTCTGCAGCAGCAGGGCGGCCTGCGCCGGGGTGAGGGGGGCCAGGCCGTCGGACAGCAGGACGTACCACTTGGCGGTTCCGCCCGCGACCGGCGGGACGGTGAACACCCTGCCGACCACGGACCTCCCCCCGTCCGGCCCGCTCGCCGCGCGGCCGAGGCCGGGAACCGAGGGGCTCCGGAAGTCGGGTCCCGTGGGAAGCGCGTTGAGCCAGGCGAGGGGGACCTGGCGGGGCTGCTCCTCCGTCAGCGCCCGGACGCCCTCCGCCGATATCCGCATCCGCTGGTTCGACCAGAGCAGCCAGGCCTGCCCGTTCTCCTGGACGAGCATGGCCTTGTCCTGGCCGATCGGGCTCCCGCCGACGCCGAAGCCGCCGACCAGTGAGGTGTACGGCCTGCGCTCGCCGTTCGTGTCCGTTGCCTCGATCACGCAGGCGGACCAGGGGGAGCGGACCAGGTGGTCGTGGGCGGGCAGCGACTCGGGGACGCCCGCGATGCCGACCAGCGTGCCGCGCGGATAGCGCGAGAGCGAGGCCGCGCTGACCGTGCGCACCTTCACGTCCTGCTGCCCGACCAGCAGCCTGGCGGAGGCCATGTTGACGACCGGGATCATCTTCGCCTGGGAGGCGCTGTAGACGAAGGTCGCGCCCGTCTCCTCCTCCACGAGCACGGTGCCCGGATCGGTGAGGGCGGTCGCGCCGCCGGGCCATATCAGGCCGATCACGCCGAAGGCGGCCATCACCAGGACCGCGACCAGGACACTGCCGAACATGGCCACGTTGTGCCTGCGCATCGGTGACTCGGGCAGGTCCGGCTCTCCCTGGAGCAGGGCCGTGCCCAGGCGCTGGGTCATCAGTTTGTAGGCCTGGTAGAGATCACGCCGAGTCTGCATCCCACCCCCGTTTCGCCGGATGCGTTCCTCGACAGCATAGAAGAATGATCTTGAAAATGGTCCCTTTTGTGGTGAATGTGATCGATGATCACTGTGATGTCTCCGATCATCGAAGGGTTCCGAACTAATGTGATCGACATGCAGCCATCAGACCCCGGCCCGGCATGGTGACCGTGCCGCCTTCCGGTTCGTTCGAGGAGCGCCTCTGGGCGGCCTTCGAGGCCGGCCAGACCGCCCTGTGCCTGAGCATGCTCAGAGAAGCCGACTTCGTACTGCCGATCACCGAAGCCGCGGCCCAGGGCGCCGAGCCGGTCGCCTGGCCGACGGCCACCGTCGCCGAGCAGACCTGGATGCTGGCCTACACCTCGGCCGAGACGATGACGCTGGCCACCGGCGGCGTCACCCGGTACCACCGGATCACCTCACTGGTGGAACTGGCGGCGGGCTGGCCCGACCCCCGATGGGGCCTGGCGATCAATCCGGGACTCCCCGTCGGCTTCCTCCTGGAGTCCGGTACGGTGGCCA
This sequence comes from Streptosporangium sp. NPDC051023, assembly GCF_040689595.1. Taxonomy (NCBI): domain Bacteria; kingdom Bacillati; phylum Actinomycetota; class Actinomycetes; order Streptosporangiales; family Streptosporangiaceae; genus Streptosporangium; species Streptosporangium sp. NPDC051023. Next base: position 22,445 of record NZ_JBFBCE010000023.1, read on the forward strand.
GGCTCGCCGTACCCACGCTGGCCCAGGATCTCGCGCTCGCCCCCGAAGCCGGTGTCCCCGTGCTGCAGAAGCTGCTGCGCCCGGCCGACATCCACGACCTGCTGTCCGGTGGCGAGCCCCGGGTCTCCGGCTACTGCCACCACGCCCTGGACGTCTCGCACATCGCCACGCCTGTCGTGCTCGCCGAGGCGCTCTGCCAGCCCGACATGCTCACCCCCGACGGCGGGCTGAACCTGCTGCGCTGGCGCCCGGCAGGCCTCGGGCTTTACCGCACGCCGTACGGCGGGGTGGACGAGGCGGGCCGCGCGGCGGTGGCGGGCTGGGTGGTGGAGGAGCCGCCGTTCGTGGGGCTTGGCCTGGTGCCCAACGTCGACCAGGTGATCCGTGAGTACAAGGTGTACGGCGTCGGGCTCACCCACGGCGCCGAGATCTGGGAGCTGACCGCCGAGGGGACCGAGCATCGGCGCGCGTTCTACCACGGAGACCTGCGGCGCTGGCTGCTGGTCGGGACCCAGGCGGACATGTCGTGACCTGGCACCTCTATCGCGCCCGCTGGCAGGGCGCCGACTATCCCGCCAGTCCCGAGCCGTCGGCGCTGGAGACGTGGGTACGGCTGCGCCGTGACGAGCCCGCCGAGGGTTTCCAGGAGGTCGAGCCGGGCTGCCACGTCCGGACCGTCCCGGCGGCCGAGTGTGAATCGGTGCGCTTCGTGACCACGGTCTGCCGGTGGCGTGGAGCGGAGTTCCATGTGCACGACGAGCGCGAGGGCGAGCTGCTGCTGGAGTATCTGGGCGGCTCCGCGCCCGAGGCGCTGGCACTCGGCCTGGAGCGGATCGAGCGTGGCGTCTACCGCCGCTGGGTTCCACGCGCCGAGGTCGGCGAGCTCAGGGAGCATGAGGTCTCGCTTGACCTGTGAAGCCAGCCCCAAGATCGGTGATTTTCTCCACACTCTTGTCGAATGATGTTCATGTGACGGAAACTAAAGAGAAACATCAGCGGAACCACGGGGGCCGGTGCGCATGATGAGGGGGATGGCATGGAGGCATTCGGGAAAGCGGACACCGCCGGGCTGCAGGCTTATGCCGACGAGTTACGCGCGACCTTCATGCGACTCCAGGACAAGGGCATCGAGCTTCACACCAGGGCCAAGTCCATCCAGGTGACCGAGAAATCGCGCGACGGTCTGGTGTCGGTCACCGTCGGCGCGCGCGGTGAGCTGATCCGGCTCGACATCGACCCTCGCATCTACCGGCGCCCCGACGCCCGCGCCCTGGCCGACACGATCGTCAGCACCACCCAGCGGGCGGCGGCCGTGGCACGGGAACGGATCATCGAGATCTTCGAGCCGCTGATCCCCGCCGATCAGATGAAGACCCACCTCGACGGTGACCTCGAATCCCTGATGGCCCAGCTCGCCGACCAGATGGGCGGCAGGCGATGAGTGGCGCCGACAACGGTCTCAGCATCCACGACGCGGTGTACCGGGGCGTGTCGGAGTGGGACACCACGGCCCAGGACATGAACCGGTCCTACTCGCGACTCATGGCCAGGATCGTCGAGCTCAACGCCGCCGCCCCCTGGGGCGACGGTGCCGAAGGTCTCGCCTTCCGGGAGTCCTACATGCAGGGGGGCGGGCCCAACGTCCTTCTCTCCAACGGTTCCCACGTCGTCCAGCAGATCATCGAGGCCGGCCCGAGGCTGCTGCGGACCTTCGACAACTCCTTCGGCACCGACGCCGCACACGCTCAGGATCTCGCCCAGGGCACGGCACGCCCGACCTGACACGCGCTCTGAGGTGCGCCCGCCGAGGCGCGCGAGCGGAGCGGGCCAGGGACGGAGTCACGGAACGGGGGCAGCATGGCTACGAACACCGGCAACACAGGCACCACCATCGTCGGGCAGGGCGGTCGGCCCACCCGGCAAGGCGTGGTCCGCATCACCAACGACGTCAAGCCCGTCTGGGAGACCGAACTCCTGCCCGACTGGGTGGTCTACACGCTGCTCCCGATGCTGTCAGCCGGGCAGAAGTGGCCGGAGAACGTCAGCGAACGCACGCTGTCGGAACTGGCCCAGGCGTGGGAGGCCATGTCCACCGAGCTCACGCCGTTCGCCGAGCCCGCGGGTAAGGCGGTCCGCACCGTCGTCACCAACTGGCAGGCCCCCGCCACGATCGACTTCGTCAACCGGGTCAGGGCCCTGTACGGCCAGCAGGGCGGTGTGGCGGGGATCTCCCGAGGCGCGAACTCCTACGCCGCCCAGGTCAGCGACTACGCCGTCGAGACGCAGTACTCCAAGATCTCCATCAACGTGGCGTTCTGGATCACGGTCGTCGCCATCAGCATCACGCTTTACGTCGCCTTCTTCACCGCAGGGGCGACCACCCCGCTGATCGGCCCGTACGCCGTGGCGGCCCGCACGGCCATCGGCCGCATCCTCGCCCGGCTGGCCGCCGCGGCGGGCCGGGGGGCGGGCACCGCCGAGGTGACCCACATCGCCTCGCTCAGCGGCGCGAACGGTCGCGGCGCGATCACCCGGCTGCTCATGTCGCCCCTCGGAAAGGAACTCGTCGAGGAGATCGGCGAGGAGTTCTTCATCGACGCCGCGACCCAGCTCCAGCAGATCCAGATGGGCACCCGTGAGGACTGGGACTGGAAGAAGTCCGGTGCCGCCGTCGTCGGCGCGGGCTCCGGCGCCGCGTTCGGCATGGCCGCGGCCGGTCCGATCTCCCGGATCACCGGGAACGTGCCTGGTTTCGGGGGGCGGATGCTGACCTCCGGCCTCAGCAACGTCGTGGCCTCGCCGATGGGCAGCTTCGTCGCCAACGGCGTGGTCTACGACCAGTGGGGCAACCCTTTCACGCTGGACTCGATGACGGGCGCGTTCGCCGGTGCCCTCGGACGTCCCGCGATCGGCAAGGTCGACTCGATCAGCCCGTTCAATCCCGATGTCTTCACCGCGCTCGCCCACCCGACCACCTTCCTCGCCGCGCACGAGGGCGCGGGCACCGGCGGTACGGCGGACGGCTCCGCGGGAGGTGGCCCCGGCCCCGCCGTCGTCGTCGCTCAGAACGGCACCGGTTCCGGCGGCGGCCCGGTCGTCATGAGCACCGGCCTCCCCGGCGGCGGAGCCGGGTCCGCTGAAGGCGGCGCGCAGGGCGCTACTCCCGCCTCGGGCGGCGCCACGCCCCCGCGAGGCGTCCAGACCGATCCGGGTATGACGGGCGGCCCCCGGCGGCCGGGAACCGCGCAGGGCACGCAGGGTACGCAGGTCACACCGGCCGCCGCGCCGGAAGGACCCACCACGGAGGAGCCCCCCCAGAGCGGCATCACCCCTCCCCCCACCGCGCCGAACCTCCAGACCGGCGGCACCCCGGCACCGTCAGGCCCCCAGAACGGCACCCCCTCGGGCACACCACCCCTCGCCGCACCGGGTGCGAACGTCCAGACCGGCGGCACCCCGGCACCGCCGGGAACCCCGGACGGCGCCGCCTCCGGCACGACCACCCCCGCCGCCTCCGGCACTCCCGCCGCGGCGGACGGCCACAACGCTCCCGGCGCGCAGGCCGCGCAGGCCGCGCAGGCCGCGGCCGGTACCGCCGCGCCTGACGGGACGAACGCCTCCCTCCAGGCCGCGCCGGACGTGAACGGGCAGAGCGGCACCGGCCCGCAGGTCGCGCCGGTCTCCGCCGCCACGGCCGCGCCTGACGGGACGAACACCTCCGCCCAGGCGGCGGCCGCGACGGGCGGTCAGTCCCCGGCGAGCGCGCCGGGCGGGCGGGCCACGGTGAGCCCCGCCACGATGCGGCTCGCCGAAGCGGCGATGACGGAAAGCCTGGAGTCCCTGGCCCTCGAAACGACGCTGATGCGGGGCGGCCAGATGCGGCTGACCGGGACGGATGGCAGCACCGTCCACGTCCCCGTCTCCGCTCTCCGCAGCGTGAGGCGGCGACTGGCGGTCCGGGCCCGTGACGGCGTCGGCCCGCACCGGCTGCGAGCGGAGGCGGCCGCCTGGCTGGGCGTCGAGATCGCCCGCACCGAGGGCAGACGGCCGCTGGAGGGCGCCCTCCAGGCGCTCCACGTGCTGGCGGAAACCTCCCCGGAGAGCGCGGATGCGGCCCTGCTCGTGGCCATGGAAATAGTGCAGGACGTTCCGGCCGAGGTGGACCACTCCCAGCTCACCGAGGGCGCGAGCCTGCTGGTCGCCGCGGCGAACGAGGCGAACGAGGCGAACAGACCGGCGAGCGCGCCGGTGGACGAGCACGAGGCGCTCCGCCCCGAACGGCAGGCGGAAACGGCCGGGAGGATCGCCAGGCAGGCCACCGAGCTCGCCACCCGACTGGCCGAGACCGCCGCGAACCCGGCCGGACCGGGCTCGACCCCCTCGCCGGTGTCCGCGGTGCTCACCGAGCTGACCGCGCAGGCACAGGAGTTGGCCCGGTCCATGGCGGCCGCCGAGGCGGGCCTGCAGGAGCGGCGGGGGGCCAAGTGGGACAGTGCGAAGGCGGCGGAGAAGCGCGCGGACAAGGCCGTCAGGGACGTGGAGGAAGCGGAGGAGGCGGCGAGGCAGGGCAGGAAGAAGCCCGGGCATCGGGACCGCAGGGCACCGGAGCGGCACCGTCAGGCCCGCGAGGGGGCCCTTTTCGATCGGGAGACCGTGGCACGCGAACTGCGGATCTCCACGAGGTACGAAGCGGCGGCCGAGCGGGCCGAGGCCGTCCGCGAGGCCGTCGAGAGGACGGCCGACGCGCTGGGGAGACTGGCCGCCGAGCAGCGGCCGGGCCCGGCGGCGAGCCTGGCCGCCGAGGCCGCCGAGCTCGCGCGCCAGGCGAACTCCCTGCTCACCGAATACCAGGAGGCGTTGCAGGAGGCACTGCCGTCGCAGGCCGCGCAGGCCGCCGCTCTGGCGGCCGGACTGCTGCCGCACCTGACCGGTCTGGCCGAGCTGGTCAACAGCATCCCGGGTGACCCCGGATTCACCCCCGCCTCTCTGGACAACAAGCTGAAGGCGCAGCTCCACCAGTTGCTGTCCAGCGACGGAGCGGTGCTGAGAGTGGACGGCGGCGAGGTCCGGATCAAGATGACGATGGAGAATCTCGTCGAAGTCCTTGGCGAGGAGGTGAAGGCCTCCGAACTGATGCTCGGCCGCATGCGGCAGGGAAACCAGGCGGTTTCGGTCAGCCTCGGCCGCAGCACCGGCACGGGGACGGGGGTCGACGTGCCAGGACTGCTCGGAAATCTGCTCAAGGTGTTGCCGGTCGATCCCGGGACACGGATGTCGATCGAGGCGGTGCTGGCCCACCTCTCGCTCGGGGGCGGTCACGGCCTTGGCTCGGGGACGTCGACCGGCGGGAAGGCCGCGTCCTACGTCACGGGCGGTGGGGTCACGGACAACCGTGGCGAGTCGTCGATGTTCAGCGCGGACGCCCGGTACGAGGTCGAGTTCCGCCCCCGGGGAGAGACCGGGTGGCGGACGGTCGGGGAGGTCGCCGACGGTACCCCCGGCGACAAGACGCACGCCGAGATGTACATCTCGCACGCCCATGTCGAACACGGTCCGGAGAACACCGTTCAGCTCCGCTTCGACGAGGGGCGGACACCACCGGTCCCGGAACTCGCGGTCATCACCATGACCGGCTTGGAGGAGGCCAACGACCTGCTTCTGGCGGAGCTGGGCCCCACACTCGCCGGAGTGGGCAGCATGGCTCAGCACGAGCTCCGCACCGCGGTCGTCGAGGAGTTGCCGAACGACCTGCCGAGGCTGCTCAACAACCCGGACGGGGTACGCCGGACCCTCACCCAAGGGGGGAAACCGCTGGCGGAGGTCCACATCACGGCCGAGCTCAGGTGGCGGCCCGTGGGGAACGGGCAGCTACAGCTGGACGCGAAGGCCATGGGAACGGCCAGCACCAAGCAGCTCGGGGAGAAACTGGGCGTCTCGTTCTCCGAGGTGGCGGGCGGGCAGGGAAACAGCCGGTCGTGGAACGTGAACGCCGCGGCGGGCGCCAAGTTCGGCGACAAGGCCTTCGGCCTGCCGGACCTGGGCGCCGTGGATCTGTCGGACGTCAAGGGCCTGTCGGCGAAGGCCGGTCTCAACGGCTCCCACGGAAGGTCCGGCTCCGGGGGGGTGAACATAGGCGGCACGTCGATCATGGTGAACGTGGCGCGCGAGTCCGGGCACAACCAGGCCTACACGTTCGACGTGGAGACCACGTTCACCGTACATGTCCTCAGTGAGGACGGCCCGCGTGATCCGATCGCGAGCACGCTCGGGGTGACGGCGCAGATGTCGGAGAGTGACGCGTACAACGCGGGATTCCCGGCCGACGAGCTGATCGCCCAGGACGAGTTCGGGCAGGAGCGGCGGCACGCCGACGGCTCACCGGCGCTGCGGGACGACGCCCTGCCCGAGGCTCCGCCCGGCCGGAAGGGCGAGCCGCCGTCCTGGCAGGGAGAGGGCCAGGGCAAGGTGCGCACAACCGGGATGGGGGATGTCGAGCTGCTGACCGGCATCGCCGAGATCCGGCAGGAGGCGGAGACGGCGCTGCGCGGGATGGGCCTGCTGCCCGAGACGGTCAACGGAGAGCCGGTCTTCTCGTCGGACCCGCTGCTACGGGCCAGTCAGGTCGCCAACATGGAGGAGCTGGAAAAGCAGCTGTCCGATCTGCGGCTCGCGACCGACTACAACGAGCTCGTCAGGCAGGGGGTCCTCATCCGCGTCACGAACACGCGGAGCGGTCACCGGCCGGAGCGCACTCTTCTGCGTGTCCGGAGCAAGCGAGACTGGGGCAGCAGAACCTATGTCTCGCACACGCCCGGCAAGAAAAAGGTCAAGCTGTACATCGCCTCCGACACCGGGTCGAGTTCAAGGGGGCAGGGAAGCGGCTGGTCAGGGGGCCTCGCGGTCGGTGCGGGCTACGGCTCAGGAGACGGGGAACGCTCCGCCTCCGGCGGCGCGGGTTACGGGAGGAACAGGGGCCGCAATTTCGGCGAGAACGAAGGTCTCACCACCAACTCGGTTCTCCTGGTGGAAGGCCTCACCACCACGGCGTCCAGCGTGGAGAGGAACGAGGTGACGATCGAGCACCTGACGGAAGACGGAGCGGTGCTGATCGCCTCCGGTGAGGTGTGGGTGGAGCATCGGATGGCCGCTGGCATGCATGACGCGGTCGGTTCCACCGGGCCCTCGGCCGAGTTCCGGACACCCGGCAGACTCCTGGACAGGGCCAGGCCGTGGGCCATCGACCCCGGCGTCCAGACCGACCTGCTCGATGAGCTCGCCAAGAAGATGGGCATCCCTCTGGGCGGCGACGTCTATTACGACCTCGCCCAGTTTCTCGGCGACGCCAGTCTCCTGTCCCACACCACGTTGCTGCAGACTCCGTACGAGATCGAGTTCATCATGGAGTCGGAGGGGGCCAGGCCCCGCCGCTGGTCGGTCTCGGTCTCCGGCCACGTAGGTGAGTCGCGACACGTCACCACCGGCGAGCTGGTCGACGGCGACATCAACCTCACGCTGGGCAGTCACGGCAGCTCCTCCGGTAAGGGGAGCGGCGGGGCGGTGAACGCCTCCGTCTCGGGAAGCGGCAGTCAGAAGGTGGAACCCACGGGCGGCGCGGGCGTCGACGGGTCCCGGTCGAACAGCCGTTCCGCGTCGGAGTCGGATCTGGGTATCTCGGGGCTGGAGGGTCTGGGTATCGACACCGGCGACCAGGCCCTGTTCAGCGCGAACCTGACCACCGTCGTCACCGTCAGCGAAGTGGGCACGGACAAGACCGAGACCGTCACGGCGACCGACGGCACGTACATGTACCTGAAACCCGAACGCGACGTGCTGGACCTGTACGCGCGGGGGGAGGTGCCGCTGCCGCTGAGCGAGGTGGCCGACGCGGTGGAACGGTTCCTGCACGGTCATCTGGAGCTCAGGCGTGCCACGCAGGGAGCCCTGGTCGCGCGATATCTTCAGGACGTCAGGGCCGCCCGTCTCGCCGGCGCCGATCTGGGGCTGGCCGCCTGGCACACGCCCCAGGTACTGCTCGGCCGGCTCATGGAGCTGTTCGGCGGCCACGACCCCGCCATCCAGCTGACCGACCCCGGCCGGAGACTGGCCCTCCTGCTGGAGCAGGAGGCCGAGCGGGCGGCGCACCCGGAGCCGGCGGAGCTCGCGAGCTCCGTCCGGAACCAACTGGGCCAGTCCTGGCCCGAGGAGATCGTCCTGCGCCACGGGGAGGACGGCCCGCAGACCGACCTGTACCACGCGATCCTCCAGGCCGTCGAGGCCTACGCGCCGGGCACCCTGGCCGCGCAACCGGCGTGGCGGCGCGGCCTGTTCAGTGGCTTCGCCGGTCGGAACTGGCTGGGCGGGAAGCTGAGCGGCATGCTCGGCAAGCTCGGATACGTCCATTCCCCGATTTCGGGAGCCGTGCAGCAGGGGGCGATTCCTCCCATCCGGCTGCAGATGGACTTCGGAGACGGGCCGGTCGAGCTGCTCGCCCACTACACCGATCGTGGCCTGATCGTGCAGCGCTATCTCTACTCCCAGCACAGCGCGTCGGAGTCGTCCGGAACGTCGTACGGGGGCAACGTCGGTCTCAGTGGTTCCGCGGGCAACGCCGACGTCAGTTTGGGCATGTCGGGCTCGGGAGGAGTCAGCTACAGCCAGTCCGATTCGGCCAGCCGTACGGAGCAGTGGACCGAACTGCAGCGGATCTTCACCTTCGGCCTCGACGAGGTTCGCCACGAGCTCAAGGTCACCGTCACGGTCGGAGCGGAGAACGACTCCCGCGCGCCTGTCGTGGTCGAGCTGAAGGGGCACATGACCCGGCTGGTGCCGTCGGACCTGGTGCTGACCGAGCAACCGCAGCGGGTCCCCGACCCCCGGCCGATGGTGAAGCTGCCGGACACCTTCATGGTCGACGGCATGCAGACGGACGAGCTGCCCGCGGCGGTGCGGACGCTGCTGGCGGACAAGAGGCTGCTCGGCGAGAACGCCGAGGAGGTGAAGGAGACGGTGGAGCGCGTCCTGTCGGAGATGCGACAGGCCCCCACCTTCCGGCAGATGCTCGAGAAGGAGGGGGCCATGACGATCCGCTTCACCGACCCGAGCAGGCCGGGCAAGGTGGTGGAGCTGACCCTCCGGGCCCGGCCGCAGGACCTGCACGTCACCGTAACCGGCCGCAAGGACACCGAGATCGGCCAGGTGCTGCGGGTTCAGCAGACCGTCGAACGGACCAGCACCTGGAGCCGGAAGTTCTCCTTCGGCAGGAGCACTCGATTCCTCGGACTGAGCAGGTCACAGTCCGCAGGGCGGGAGATCTCCATAACGGCCTCGATCAGCAGCGGGAATCGCACCGAGCTCAGCCGCTTCCAGAAGGGCACCGCCGCCAGCGTCGAAGTGCCGGTGATCTTCGACATCACGGCCGAGGTGAAGACCGAGGGGAGCCGAAAGGCCGACCTGCGGATCGAGGTGCCGGACGCCTCGACCGGCAAGGCCGACCTCACCATGTTCGAGCGTGATCTGGAGAAGATCGAAGCCGGGCGCAGCGCCGAGGGGCGGCGTCGGCATGGCTGGGAGAACCTCGGCGAGCCGGAGGTCACCCGCACCACCGGCACCGACCGTCCAGGATGGCGGGCGAAATGGCGGGGCAGGCCGCGGGCCGTACCCTCACCCTCGCTCGACCTGGACGCGCTGATCGCCGAGGCGAGGACCGTGGCGGGGACCGAGGGGAACGCCGGTTCCGCCGTCGCTCCCGACGTCCTGCACGAAGGAGTCGTCGAGACGGCACGGTGGAGTCTGCTCGGCCGCTGGACAGCCGGCACGCCGATCCTGCTCACCGCGACGGCGACCGCTCCGGGGCAGATGAGTTCGGTGACCCAGGCCCGGCTGCTGGCCCGCGAGCTGCGTACCGAGGTCCGCCTTGAGCTGCGCGAACCCGACGGTGCCACGCATCACTACCGGGCCACCCGGGACGGCGTGCTGCACAGTGGGATGTCCGACGGTGACGCGCTGCCCGACGGCGGGTTCGCCTCGGCGTTCGCCGTGCTCCCCGCCGAGCTGGTGACCCGCGCCGACCAGGCCGGTGTGGACCTGCGCGCGCTGTACAACAGCTCGCCGGGGGAGAACGACTTCACCAAGCTCGTCCGCGACGCACTGGCCGCGCGCACCACACCCGCCACCACGTCCGCCACCACACCCGCCACCGCGCCCGCCGCCGTGCCCGCCGCCACGCCCGACACTTCGTCCACCGCGCCCGCCGCCACGCCGCAGAGCTCCTCCGGCACGGAGACGCAGCAGAGTCCTTCCGCGCCGGAGCCGCCACAGCAGCCGAACACGACGCGACCGAGCGGTGGGACCTACCAGCCGAGCGGTACTGGCTCGGCACCGACGCGGGCGCCGTCCGCGCCGCGCCAGGGCGTGATCCGCCGCTTCCTGCTGGCGCCTCTGATGGGTGCGCGGAGCTCATACGTGTCGGCACGCTACAGCGAGCACCGGCTTCTGTCGGAGCGGTGGCAGCAGACACGTGCGGCCTACGAGTCGCACCCGTCCGAGGTTCAGGAGCAACGGCTCGGCGAGCTGGAGCGACAACTCAACAAGGTGGCGGCGGACCTGCGCCAACGTGGTCAGGCTCCGCCGGTGCCGCCCTGGGAGGTCGAGCCGGCGGCGCCGGAGCCGGGCGGCAGGCTGGCGAGCCTTCTCAACCGGCCCAGCGGTGAGCCCCTCCCGCCCAGCCACTGGGAAACCCAGTTCTGGCGTCGGATGGCCGGAATCTCCAACACCACCGGCTGGATCCCGCCGGAGGAGGAGGAGAAGGAATGCGTCTGCCCGCCCGACGGGCCATGCTTCTGCGGGCGGCGACCGGTGCCGAACCCCGGCGACACGTCACAGACGCCCGGTTCCGGTTCCTCACCGGCCCCTTCACCCTCCCCTGGCGGCGCCTCGCCGTCACCGTCGGCACAGCCGTCGCCCCAGGGAGGCGCCTCGTCGTCACCGTCGGCACAGCCGTCACCTCAGGGAGGCGCCTCGGCGGCGCAGCCGAGCTCCCCGGCACAGCCGCAGGGCTCGCCGTCCCCGGGCGGTCGTACCGTGACCACTGACAACAGCACGCTGTGGGGGATCTCCGAGCAGGCGTACGGCGACGGCCGCTACTGGAAGGACATCTGGGAGCGTAACCGGGATGTGATCGGTCCTGACCCCGACTCCCTCCCGGCCGACCTGGAGCTGGTCGTCCCCGAGCGTCCGCAGTCGCCGTGATCGGCCGCGCACTCCTCGTATCCGGTCTCGCGGACCGAGCGGTTGGCGCCGACGAGGAGCGCCGGCCGGGAAGAAGGGATTCCGATGCCGTTTTCGGTGGCGCGGAGCGGGGATGAGGCGCATCTCTACCTCGACCTGCACCCGTGCGTGTGCGGTTCGGCGGACACGGCCTGGGAGAGCGAGCGGGGGAGCGTCGACGGGGAGCCGGTCACCCGTTACTCCGGCACGTGCCCCGGCTGCGGCGCGGAGCGGGAGTTCCTGTTCGGCCTGCCGGAGCGCGAGGTGCCGCCCGTGCGGTTTCCCACGTTCGGCGGCCGGGAGCCGTCGCAGTTGCTGGACGCCGGGGAGTGGATGTGGGTGGCCGACCTGACGGCGGGCAACGTTCCGGCCGACGAGCCGCGTGAGGCGGAGCAGGCGCCGGCGATCGCGCTGGCGGCGGTCGAGGAGGTGATCAAGTTCATTCCTCCAGGGGAGGACGAGGTGCCCGAGCGCGCGTTCTGGTCCGATCGCGGGCGGCGGATGCGCGACGCCGAGGCGTCCAGGTTCGTCCTTGACCGGTTGCTGATCGTCCGGAACACCTACCGGGACGCCGCGCGGTAGCGAGCCCGGCGCCGTGCCGTACGGGCCGCCGTGCGTCCCGTGGCCTCCCGAACGCGGAAGGGCCCTTCCCTGACGTGTGGTCCAGGGAAGGGCCCTTCTTTTCGGGTCTCAGGGGTGGAACCGAGTCATCCGCAGTTGCCCCAGTCGGCGCTCGTGTTACCCGACGGGCCGCCGCCGGTGAAGCGCACGCACTTGCCCTTCGCGGAGAAGATCACCGGGCCCGCGTAGTACTCGTAGTTGCCGCGGTCCGTCCTACTCTCGCCGTTCTGGACCTCCAGGGTGGCCCAGACCGAGGTCGCCGTCCCGACGTCGGTGGTCTTCATGGTGACCACGCAGTTCGAGCCGGTCGAGGAGTTGTAGAGCTGGTAGACGGTACCGCCGTTGAAGGACGCCGAGCGCTGCACGTAGAAGCCCGCTCCGCAGACCTTCTGCGGGGTGTACGGGTTGCTGCGCTGGGTGGGCGGCGAGGTCGGCCTGGGGGCCGGTGGCTCCTCGGTGGCCGGCTTGGCCGTCGAGGGCTCCGCGGACGGCGCGAACGTCGGCTTGGCCGTCCCCTGCGAGATCGGCTGCTCGATGCCCTGCCTCGTGGTCCTGGCCGGGGTCGGCCGTACGGTCCGGGTGGGAGTGGGAGTCGCGGTCGGCTTCGAGGTGGTGGTCGGTTCGGCAGCCGCGGTCGGCTTCTGGGTGGTCGGCTCAGCGGCCGCCGTCGGCTTCTGGGCGGTCGGTTCGGCGGCCGCGGTCGGCTTCTGGGTGGTCGGCTCGGCGGCCGCGGTCGGCTTGGTGGTCGACTGGAGCGCCGCGGGCGGCGTCGTCGGGGGCGCCGCGGTCGGTGTCACGGTCGCCGTGGGCACCGGGGAGGCGGACGCCGACTGGCTCGGCGCGGGGCTGCCCGGCTGGCTGTCGCTCGGCGTCGGGGTCACGGTGACGGTGACGGTCGGCGTCGGCGTGTGGGCCGGCGTCGGCTCGGCGGTCGGGACCGGGGTCGCCTTCTTGGACGGCTTCGCGGTCGGCGTCGCCGAGGCCTGGGCGCTGGCCTGCGCGGTCGGCGTCACGGCCGGAGGCACGGGCGGGTTGGTCAGCGGGGCCGTGGTCGCGGGCACGGTCGGCACGGTGACCGGCGGGCTGACGAACGAGGTCAGCGTCGGGACCGGAGGCTCGACCGTCGGGTTGTCCGTGGCCAGCCTGAGCGGGCCGACGTCCGGAACCTGCGGATCGGGCGTCGTGCCCCACGGCACGGTCACCTTGCCGGACGGGTCGTCGCCCGTGCCCTCCTGCCCCTGGCCGCCGGCGCCGTTCGTCGGGTTCGGGTCGCCTCTCTGTGACTGGTCGACCAGCGCCAGGGGGCGGTCCGCCGCCCCGTCCGCGGACGCCCGCTCCACGTTGTTGAGCGAGGTGTAGTTCCCCGCGGCCCAGATGCCCGCCCCCGCCAGTACGGCGACCACGCCGACACAGGCGGCCAGCAGGAGTCCGCCGGGCTTCTTCCTCTCCGCCGATGAGGCCGCGCCCTGCAGCACGATGGGCGGCTGCGCGGAGGCGACGGTGTCCTTGGGCAGCGGCGGCGCGCTCCAGCCGGAGGGCGTCGCCGGCTGCGGGGCGGCGGCGTCCTGCTGCTGGGGTACGGCCCGCGCGACGGCGTCCCCGGTGACGGCGGTTCCCGTGATGGCCGTTCCGGTGATGGCGGGCCGGTCGCCGAGCAACTGCAGCATGGCGGCCTTGGTGTCGGGACGCTGCTGCGGTTGCTTGTCCAGGCAAGCGGTCAGGAGGGTGGTCAGCACGGGCGGCAGCCCGCTGAGGTCGGGGGAGCCGTTCAGGACGGCCTGCGGGTCCCCGCCGAAGGGCGCCCGGCCGGTCGCGGCGTAGGCGATGGTCGCGGCCCACGCGAACAGGTCGGCGGGCCTGCCGGGCCCCGGGCCCGGGCCGCCGGTGAGGTTCGCGTGGACCTGTTCCGGGGCGTGGTAGTCGGGCTCCGCGCCGGTGACGCCGAGACCGGTGTCGCAGACGCGCGGCCCCTCGGCGCTCAGCAGCACGGTGTCGGGGTTCAGCCCGCCGTGGGCGAGACCGGCCAGGTGGATGGCGGTGAGGGCGGTGAGGGTGCCGGCCGCGAGGCGCTCAAGCGCGTCGGGGTCGAGCGGCCCGTCCGCGGTGACCGTCTCGCGCAGCGAGCGGCCCTCGACGTGCTCGCGGACGACGTAGGGGGAGTCGTCGAACCAGCCGACCTCGATGAGCTTTGCGGTGTGCGCGCCGGAGATCCGCTTCGCGGCGTGCAACCGGTTGGTGATCCGCTCCCGCGTCTGAGGGTCGGCGCCCGGGAGGGGAGGGAGGATGCGGATGACCCGTAGGGTCTCCTGGTCGGGAAGATGTCCCAGGTAAACGGTATGGCCGGAGTCGTCGCTCAAGCGTCCGGTGAGGAGGTAGACACCAATCCGTTCCGGATCTTCAGGTGTCAATGGGTTGAAATCACCCATCGGCCATCCTTCCAACTCAACTTTCGATAAAGACTGCTATAAGTCGATCTAGGGCTATCAAAGCAAATCCGGCCAGTGAAGTTCACTCGTTTCACATCTCTTTCACGTCTTATTCTTCGAGCGGGCCCGCCCGCCAGCCCCTGCGACGTCCCATCGGTACGGTGAACCTGCAGAGAGCGGCCAGGATGACCCCCGCGAGACAGAGCAGGGCGACCCACAGCGCGATCGAGATGCCCAGGGTGTCCACGGGGGGCGTGTGCCGTATCGCGTCGGCGGGCAGCGGGACGGGCTCCTGCGGCGCCAGCGCGACCTCGTCCGAGGCCATGATCGCCGAAACCGCCATCAGGGGATTGACCATCCCGGCGCCGGTCCCGGTCCCCGAGCCGCCGTCGGCGGTCCGCGCGATGCGCCAGCGCACCTGGTCCTTGTTCAGCTCCGGGTAGCGGGCGCGCACCAGCGCGGCGACGCCCGACACGTAGGCCGCGGCGAAACTGGTGCCCTTCTCGTCCTCGACGTAGGCCCGCCCCGGCCAGGTGCTGGTGATGTCCTGGCCGGGAGCCAGCACCGTGACGGGGGTCGTGGCGTTGGAGTAGTCGGCCCTGACCCCGTCGCGGCCCGCGGCGCCGACCGAGATGACCCCCGGGTAGGCGGCCGGGTAGGCGGGGGCCGGGGTGCCGTCCTCCTTCTGCACGTTGCCCGCGGCGGCGACCACGACCGCGTCCTTGGCCAGCGCGTACGCGACCGCGTTGCGCAGGTCGGGCTGGTCGCCCGCCTGGATGGAGACGTTGATCACGCGGGCGCCGAGCTGGGCGGCCTTGATGATGCCCAGGGCCAGCCTGCCCAGGTCCCCGGTGCCGTCCGCGGTCTGCTTGATGGAGATCAGCCTGACCTCCGGCGCGACCCCCGCGAAGGGCACCCCCTTGAGCCTGGCCCCGCCGATGATGCCCGCGACCGCGGTGCCGTGGCCGACGCAGTCGGACATGCCGGTGTCGGTGAGGTCGATCGTGGTGGCCCGGGTCAGCTGGGGGTGCGTCGTGTCCACGCCGCTGTCGACGATCGCGACGGTCACCCCCGCGCCCCTGGTCAGCCGCCACACCTCGGACAGGTTGAGCCGCCGCTGGGCCCAGGGCTCCCCGATGCTCGTCGTGCCGCGCTTGGGAGAACACCTGGCGGGGGCCGCCGCGACCTCGGCCGCGGTTTTCCTTACGGCCTTCGCCGTCCCCCCGGCCGCTGCCCCGGCGACCCCGGCGGAGACCGGGGCGGCGGGCATGACGGCGGCCGTGACGGTGACGACGGCGGCGATGACGGCGGCCGCCATCAGCCTCGGCGTCGAGGCGAGGACTCGATCGATCACCATGCGTCCCCCAAGACCGGTGAATACCGGGCAGAACCCTACTCAACTCGATCAAGCGCCGTCACGGCGCGGCGGGATTTTTCCGGCGGGAGGTGGCACCCGGCGGTTCTAAGCTGGCTGCCGTGACCGAGCGAGGCGAGCGGGCCCGCCCGAGGGGCGGCCGCCCAGGTCTCGGCGAGAGTGGCGGGGAGCGGGCATGAGCGAGTATCCATGGGGCGAGGCGACCGCGACGGGCGTCGGGTCGCACCCGGGAGAGGACCACGAGGAGGCGATCAGGGTCGTCTTCGGCGAGCTTCCGGCCCTGCCGTACCTCCCCGAACTGCCCGCCCGCGGCGTCGGCGCCGACATGGTCGGGAGGACCGCCTCGCTGCTGGTCGAGCTTCCCGTCGAGGTACAGCCGTCGGGCTGGCGCTTCGCCGACCGGCCGGGGCGCGACGCGAAGCGGGCACGTGACCATCTCCTACGCGATCTCGACGCGCTGGAGGAGGCGGCCCAGGGGTACGAGGGACCCTTCAAGATCCAGGTGGCCGGGCCGTGGACGCTGGCGGGAGCCATCGAGCTGCGCCACGGTGACAAGACCCTCGCCGACCAGGGAGCGGTGCGCGACCTGGTCGAGTCCTTCGCCGAAGGACTCGCGGCGCACGTCGCGGACGTCCGCAGGAGGGTACCGAGGGCCTCGGAGATCGTGGTCCAGCTCGACGAGCCCGGGCTGCCCGCCATCCTGGCGGGCACGGTTCCGACCGCCTCGGGCTTCGGGCGGCTGCCCGCCGTCGACGCCCAGGTCGTCACCGAGCGGCTCGGCTCCGTGCTGCCCGAGGGCGCGTTCGCCGTCGCGCACTGCTGCGCCCCAGGCGTGCCCTTCGGTGTCCTGCGTGGGGCGGGCTTCAGGGGCATCTCGCTGGACGCCTCCCTGCTCAGGCGGCGCGACGAGGACGCGATCGGCGAGTCGGTCGAGGCGGGGATCGCGTTGTTCCTCGGTGTCGTGCCCGGCGTCGACGCCCCGCTGCTCGACGTCGGGGTGGTCGCCAGGCCCGCGGTCGAGCTCTGGCGCAGGCTTGGCTTCCCCGCCTCGACCCTGGCCTCGCAGGTCGTGCTCACGCCCGCGTGCGGGCTGGCCGGAGCCTCGCCCGCCTACGCCAGGGCGGCGCTGGCCAAGTGCGGGCAGGCCGCCCGCGTGCTGAGGGAGGACCCGGGGGAGTGACCTTTCCGAGGGGCGCCCTTTCGAGACGCCCCTCCATCGCCCCTCCTCCCCGGCGTCCCTTCTCCCGCCGCCCTCCGCCGTCCTCTTCCCGGTGTTCTCTTCCGGTGCGTCCCGCCGCCGTCTCCTGCCGATCCCGCGCCGTTCCCGGCGGAACGGTCCCGCCGCCGCCGCATGCCTGGGCGGGGCTTGTCCATGTGCGGGTAAGGCCGCCGCGCATTGTCGGTGGTCGGCGATAGCGTTTGCATCGATCGTGGTTGACGAGGGGAGAAGCTTGCGATGGGCGCAGAGGTCGAAGGCGTGCCGGTTGCGGCGCTGGAGCGGCACGCGGAGTTGGCTGAGCGGGTCGAGGAGGCCAACTGGCGCTATCACGTGCTCGACTCGCCGACCGTGAGCGACGCGCAGTACGACACGTGGATGCGTGAGCTGCGCGCCATCGAGGACGACCACCCCAGTCTGCGCACGCCTGACTCCCCGACGCAGAAGGTCGGCGCGCCGATCTCCAGCGACTTCGCGGCGGTCGCCCATCTGCAGCGGATGGAGAGTCTGGACAACGCCTTCAACGCCGACGACCTCGTCTCCTGGCAGGCCAGGGCCGAGCGGCTGGTCGAGCGCGACCCCGCCCCCTACCTGTGCGAGCTGAAGATCGACGGCCTGGCGATCGCGCTGGTCTACGAGAAGGGCCGTCTGGTCCGCGCCGCGACCAGGGGCGACGGCCGCGTCGGCGACGACGTGACGGCCAACGTGCGCACGATCGCCGACGTTCCGCACCGCCTCGCGGGGCAGGACGTGCCCGACCTCGTCGAGGTCAGGGGCGAGGTCTACATGCCCGTCGAGGGGTTCAGGAAGCTCAACGAGCAGCTGGTCGAGGCGGGCAAGGCGCCGTTCGCCAACCCGCGCAACTCCTCGGCGGGTTCGCTGCGGCAGAAGGACCCCAGGATCACCGCGCAGCGCCCGCTGCACATGATCGTCCATGGCGTCGGCAAGTGGGAGGGGACGGCACTGCCCTCGACCCAGTCGGAGGTCTACGAGCGGCTCAGGGGGTTCGGCCTGCCGGTCAGCGACCTCTACAAGGTCGTCGACGACCTCGACGGCATCAACGCCTTCATCGAGTTCTACCGCGAGCACCGCCACGACCCGGTCTACGAGATCGACGGCGTCGTGGTGAAGGCCGACCGCATCGAGATCCAGCGCAACCTGGGTTCGACCAGCCGGGCGCCCCGCTGGGCGATCGCCTACAAATATCCGCCGGAGGAGGTCAACACCAAGCTCCTGGACATCCAGGTGGGGGTCGGCCGCACGGGACGGGTCACGCCGTACGGCGTCATGGAGCCGATCGTGGTCGCCGGTTCCACGGTCGAGCGCGCCACGCTGCACAACGGCTCGGAGGTCGTGCGCAAGGGCGTGCGCATCGGCGACACGGTGGTGCTGCGCAAGGCGGGCGACGTCATCCCCGAGATCGTCGGGCCGGTCGTCGACCTGCGCGACGGCACCGAGCGCGAGTTCGTGATGCCGACGCACTGTCCCGAGTGCGGCACCGAGCTGGCCTACGAGAAGGAGGGCGACGCCGACCTGCGCTGCCCCAACACCAGGGCGTGCCCGGCGCAGCTCCGTGAGCGGATCTTCTTCGCCGCCGGGCGCAGGGCCTTCGACGTCGAGGGGCTGGGATACGTCGCGGCCACCGCGCTGACCCAGCCGCTGCCGCCGCAGGAGCCACCGGTCCGCACCGAGGCCGACCTGTTCGACCTGACCATGGACCGGCTGCTGCCGATCAGGTCCGTCGTCCGTGACCCCGACACCGGGTTGCCGAAGACCGATCCGGAGACCGGCGAGCCCAAGGTCGTCTCCTTCTTCGCCAATCAGAGCGGTGAGCCGAGCAAGAACGCGGAGAAGGTGCTCGAGGAGCTGGAGCGGGCCAAGGACCAGCCGGTCTGGCGGGTGCTGGTCGCGCTCTCGATCCGGCACATCGGGCCGCCGACCGCGCAGGCCATCGCCGCCGAGTTCCGGTCGATCGACGCGATCGCGAGCGCCTCCGAGGAGGAGCTCGCCGCGGTCGAGGGCGTCGGCCCGCGCGTGGCGGCCGCGATCCGTGACTGGTTCGAGGTCGACTGGCACCGGGAGATCGTGGCTCGCTGGAAGGCGGCAGGGGTCCGCATGGAGGACGAGCCGCCCGCCGACCTGCTTCCGCAGACCCTGACCGGTCTCACGTTCGTGGTGACCGGCACGCTGGTGGCCTTCACCCGCGACGAGGCGGGTGCGGCTCTCGCGGCCAGGGGCGGCAAGGTGTCCGGCTCGGTGTCGAAGAAGACCTCCTTCGTGGTGGTCGGGGAGAACGCCGGGTCCAAGTTCGACAAAGCGGTCAAACTCGGGGTGCCGATCCTCGACGAGGACGGTCTGCGCGTCCTGCTGGCCGAAGGTCCCGAGGCGGCGGCAGGGGTGGCGGTGACGCCGGAGGAGTAGTCACGGGGACAGCTGGACCAGGGGAAACGGGAGGCGGGGGCCGTGCCGTTGTCGGCGTTTCACATGGTCGGTGACGGAACGTGCGCAATTGGTTCCGCGAAGTGGCCCAGAGGCCGTACTCTCCCATAGTGAACTAATGGGGGTTTTGTTACTCATGGCCGACCCAAACGACACACGCGACACCGGACCGCGTGTGGGCTCACCGCTGTGGACCTATCTCGCCGCCGTCACCACGCTCGGGATCCTCGCCTTCGTGCTGGCGCAGTGGCTGATCAGTCCGGTGCAGTTCGCGCCTCTCGTGCACAGCCCGCTGTTCTGGATGCTGGCGGTCCTGGTCGTGCTGGGCGAGCTGAGGCCGGTGATGTTGTCATCGTCGATGACGGTCGGCGGCACCTATCCGTCGACGATGTTCACCTTCGCCGCCCTGCTCCACTACGGGCTGCCGGTCGCCGTGCTGATGCAGGCGGTCGGCATCGTCGTCAACAACGCGGTCACCCGCAAGGCGTGGCACCGGGTCGTGTTCAACATCGCGCAGACGACGCTGGCCCTCACCGCGGCGGGGGTGGTGCTCATCGTGTTCTGCGGTCACCCGGCCCCGCCGCTCTCCTGGGTGCCCAGAGGGCCTGACCTGTTCGCGATCGGGCTGGCCGGGCTGGCCTACTTCGTGGCCAGAGCGTTGCTGGTCTCCGGTGCGGTCGCGCTGCACGAACGGCGCTCGATCTACCGGGTGATCAGGACCACCATCGGCCACCAGAGCCTCGTCTACGCCGGGCTGCTCGGTCTCGCCCCGCTGGTCGTGGTCGTGATGAACGACTCCCCGGCGCTGGTGCCGCTGTTCCTCGCGCCGATGGCCGCCGTCTACTTCACCGCGACCCTGTCCGTCCGCCGGGACCACCAGGCGACGCACGACGGGCTCACCGGGCTGCCCAACCGCAAGATGCTCGTGATCAGCACGGAGGAGGCGCTCGCCGAGGCGCGAGAGGGCGACAAGATCGGGTTGCTCCTGCTCGACCTCGACCGATTCAAGGAGGTCAACGACACCCTCGGGCACCCGATCGGCGACCGGCTGCTGCAGATCGTGGCGCACCGGCTCACCCACAGCGTACGGCCGGGCGACGTGGTGGCCAGGCTCGGCGGCGACGAGTTCGCGGTGCTGCTGCCCTCGATCAGGGACACCGCGGCGGCCAGGGAGGTGGCCTCGCGGCTGAGGGTCGCCCTCACGGAGCCGGTCAGGCTCGAGGGGATGACCTTCGACGTGGACGCCTCGGTCGGCATCGCCCTCCACCCCGACCACGCGCCGGACTTCGAGATGCTGATGCAGCGCTCCGACGTGGCGATGTACCTCGCGAAGGAGGCGCGCACCGGGGTCGAGGTCTACGTCGCGGACAAGGACCGCAACAGCCCCGAGCGGCTCAACCTCTTCGGCGACCTGCGCAGGGCGCTCGACGACTCCGAGCTGAGGCTCCACTACCAGCCGAAGCTGGACCTGGCCACCGGCCAGGTGCGCGGGGTCGAGGCGCTGCTGCGATGGCGCCACCCCGAGCGCGGGATGATCTCGCCGGGAGAGTTCGTGCCGATGGCGGAGCAGTCATATCTGATGCGGCACCTGACCCGGTACGTCATCGACGCGGCGCTCGAGCAGGCCGCCCACTGGTGGCACATCGGCCTGCACGAGCAGATCTCCGTCAACGTCTCCGCCCGTGACCTGCTCGACTCCACCCTCCCCGACCTGCTCGAGGCGGGCCTGACGCGGTATCACCTGCCGCCGAAGGCGATCCAGCTCGAGGTGACCGAGCGCGTCCTGATGACCGACCAGGCCTACACCGCGGACGCGGTCCACGCCCTGGCCTCCCTCGGTGTGCCGCTCGCGCTCGACGACTTCGGCACCGGTTACTCCTCGCTGGTGCGCCTGCAACGCCTCCCGGTCTCCGAGGTCAAGATCGACGCCTCGTTCGTCCGCAGGATCGGCGAGTCCAGGGACGACGAGCGGATCGTCCGCTCCATCGTCGACCTGGTCCGCTCGCTGGGGCTGCGCTCGGTCGCCGAGGGCGTCGAGTCCGACGACGTCGCGGCCCGCCTGGCCGACATGGGCTGCGAACTGGCCCAGGGCTGGTTGTTCGCCGAGCCCATGTCCGCCGCGGAGACCACCGTCTGGCTCCGTGAACACCGTGGCCAGACGGCGCCCGACCTCACCTTTCTGCGCCCGGCCGAGGTTCTCGACCCGCAGACGGCATAGGGCGGGAAGGGAGGGGACCGTGGCGGAGGGGCGGACTCTCGTCGTTTTCCGCTCGCCTGTCCCCTGAACACGCCTTCAGTGCCCCCTGGGAGGTTGCTGGGGGGTTAATGAGTCGGGCACGTTAGGTCACGAGCCCTAGGATGACAGTGTCCAATTGCCATTCCACGAAACGGGTTCAACGACTCATGTCCGCCATAACCCGCGACGAGGTCGCTCACCTCGCCCGGCTGTCCCGGCTGGCGCTGGCCGATGAGGAACTCGACCACTTCGCCGCGCAGCTCGATGTGATCATCGGTGCGGTCGCCCGCGTCGCCGAGGTGGCGGCCGACGACATCCCGCCGTCCTCGCACGCGCTTCCGCTCACCAACGTCTACCGCCCCGACGAGGTACGGCCAGGCCTGGCGCCGCAAGAGGCGCTGGCCGCCGCCCCGGCCGTCGAGGACGACCGCTTCCGTGTTCCGCGCATCCTCGGGGAGGAAGCATGAGCCTCGTCCACAAGTCCGCCGCCGAGCTCGGCGCGCTGGTCGCGAGCGGTGAGGTCTCGGCCGTAGAGATCGCCCAGGCGCATCTCGACCGGATCGCCGCCGTCGAGCCGCAGATCAACGCCTTCCTCCACGTCGACGCCGAGACGACGCTCGAGCAGGCCCGCGCCGTCGACGCCCGCAGGGCCGCCGGGGAGGACCTCGGCCCGCTCGCCGGCGTGCCGATCGCGCACAAGGACGTCTTCACCACCACGGACATGCCGACCACGGCCGGATCCAAGATCCTTGAGGGGTACCGCCCGCCGTACGACGCGACCGTGACCCGGCGCCTGCGCGAGGCGGGCCTGGTGATCCTCGGTAAGACCAACCTCGACGAGTTCGCGATGGGCTCCTCGACGGAGAACTCGGCCTACGGCCCGACCCGCAACCCGTGGGACCTGTCCCGGATCCCGGGCGGCTCCTCCGGCGGCTCCTCGGCCGCCGTCGCCGCCTACGAGGCCCCGCTGTCCACCGGCACCGACACCGGCGGCTCGATCCGCCAGCCCGCCGCGGTCACCGGCATCGTCGGCATGAAGCCGACCTACGGTGGCTCGTCCCGTTACGGCCTGATCGCCTTCGCCAGCTCCCTGGACACGCCGGGGCCCTTCGCCCGCAACGTGCTGGACGCCGCGCTGCTGCACGAGGCCTTCTCCGGGCACGACCCCATGGACTCGACCTCCGTCGACGCGCCCGTGCCCTCCGTCGTCGAGGCGGCGCGCAACGGCGACGTCGCGGGGCTGCGCATCGGCGTGGTCAAGGAGTTCGGCGGCGACGGCTACCAGGCCGGGGTGCTCGCCCGCTTCCACGAGAGCGTCGAGCTGCTCGAGTCCCTCGGGGCCAAGGTCGTCGAGGTCTCCTGCCCGTCGTTCAGTACGGCGCTGCCCGCGTACTACCTGATCGCCCCGTCCGAGGCCTCGTCCAACCTGGCCCGTTTCGACGCCATGCGGTACGGCCTGCGCGTCGGCGACGACGGCACGCGCAGCGCGGAGGAGGTCATGGCGCTGACCAGGGCCGCCGGGTTCGGCCCCGAGGTCAAGCGGCGCATCATCCTCGGCACGTACGCCCTCTCCAGCGGCTACTACGACGCCTACTACGGTCAGGCGCAGAAGGTCCGCACGCTGATCGCGCGGGACTTCGAGGCGGCCTTCCACCAGGTGGACGTGCTGATCTCACCGACCACGCCGACCACGGCGTTCCCGATCGGCGAGCGCGCGGACGACCCCATGGCGATGTACCTCGCGGACCTGTGCACCATCCCGACCAACCTGGCGGGCAACGCGGCCATCTCGGTGCCGTGCGGCCTGGCGGAGGAGGACGGGCTGCCCGTCGGCCTGCAGATCATGGCCCCGGTGCTCGGCGACGACCGCTGCTACCGGGTCGCCGCCGCCGTGGAGAAGGCCCTCGAGCACCGCTGGGGCGGCAGCCTGCTGTCCAAGGCGCCGGCGCTGTAAGGGCTTCACCGGACGAGTACGGCGACAGCGGGGAATCAGGGGGAAACGGCGGCATGATCACTCGGATCGAGATCGACGGGTTCAAGTCATTCTTGAACTTCGTCCTCGACGTGCCGCCCTTCCTGGTGCTGGTCGGCCCGAATGCCAGCGGTAAGTCGAACCTGTTCGACGCCCTCGGCTTCGTCGCCGACGAGATCACCGGTCAGGGCGGGCTGCTCGCCGCGGCCAGAGGTCTTCCGGCCGAGCAGTTCCACCGGGTCGTGCGGGGGACGCCGGTGCCCGGGTTCGTCGTCTCCGTCGAGACGCTGATCGCCCCGGAGCCCGGCGCGCTGTTGCCGATCCGGTTCGACGCGGGCGCGGAGATGGTGCTCAAGATCCCGAGGTCGAGTGGGGCCGTCGTCAGCCACGTGGCCCACCACCTGCCCGAGGAGCTGCTGGAGCTCATGGTGGAGGACCCCGAGCCTGAGGTCACGCCGCGCCGTACGGTCCAGTCGTGGCGCCGCTACGTCCTGTCGCCGCAGGCGATGCGCAGGCGCTGGTCTCCCGCCGACCGCGGCCCGCTCGCCGCGGACGGCCGCAACCTCGCCGCGGTGCTCGGGCGGATGGCCGGGTCGGCCGCGCTCGCCGACCTCACGGTCGATCTCGCGGGTGTCGTGCCCGACGCGGTCGCGCTGGTGCCCCGCACCGAACGGGACGAGTGCTCTTTCGAGCTGGTGATCGACGGCCAGGGGAGCGTCCCGGCCCCGCTGCTGTCCGACGGGACCCTGCGCGTCCTCGGCCTGCTCGCCGCCCTGCACGATCCCGACCATCCGAGCACCCTGCTGGTCGAGGAGATCGAGAACGGCGTGCACCCCGGGCGGCTCGGCGAGCTGCTCAGGCGGATCCGGCAGCGGATCACGGAGCCGGGGGGCGCGACGCCGTTCCGGCAGGTGATCCTCACCAGTCACTCCCCGGTCGTGGTCGCGGAGACCTATCGCGCCGACCCGGACGCGCTGACCTTCCTGGACACCGTGGTCCGCGTCGATCCCGAGAAGGACAGGGTCTCGCGGGTGACCGTGCCCAAGCCCGTCCAGCCGGACGGTGAGCCGGGCACGTTCGTCTCGCCCCGTCAGGTCCGCAAGTACCTCGGGGCCGCGGCATGAGCCGCCCCCTGGTGCCCGGCCTGGTCGCGCGGGGAGAGGGTGAAGAGGCCTTCCTCGGGATCGTGATCTCCCGTCAGCTGCGTGAGCTGACCTGGATGTCGCCGCACACCGTCGACATCGAGGCGACGGAGGTCGTCTCGTGTGAGCGGGAGCACATGGTCACCGCGCTCGAGGAGCTGGCGGCCGACTGCCATCTGCTCTTCACCCGCGGCGACGAGCGGGAGCGCGGCAAGACCGACGGGGTCCGCTACCACTCGCACTATCTTGTGCCCATCATCGGCCTGGGTGAGACCGAGACCTGGCTGCTGGCCGACCGTGGCATGTGGGCCCGGCTTGAGGGCAGCGACCTCGGCCTGCTGCCCGCCCGCCCGCGTGACGCCGAGCGGATCGCGGACCCGGGCGCGGTCCTGGCCGCGACCGTTCCCCGGCGGGGTAAGCCGGTCGCCGACTACTTCGAGTACGTGGGACGCAACGTCGACCTCGCCGTGCTGGCCCAGGTTCCCGGATACGCCGACTGGGTCGCCGAGACGAGGAACGCATTGAAAGGACTTGGTTACCTGTGAACGAGGAGGGTGATCGACCGATGAGCGCGCGAGAGCCCGCCGCAGCGAGCGGAGTGGCGCGTGAGGTGCGAACGCTCCGCGCAGTCAACGAGGATTGGTGAAGGACCGATGAGCACGGAAACGCTGATGCCGTACGACGAGGCGCTTGAGCGCTTCGAACCGGTGCTTGGCCTGGAGACGCACGTCGAGCTGGGCACGGTTTCGAAGATGTTCTGCGGTTGCCCGACCACGTTCGGCGCCCCGCCGAACACCCAGGTCTGCCCGGTCTGCCTGGCCCTGCCGGGGGCGTTGCCCACGGCCAACGTCGCCGCGATCGAGTCGACGATCCGCATCGGCCTGGCGCTCAACTGCTCCATCGCCGAGTGGTGCCGCTTCGCCCGGAAGAACTACTTCTATCCGGACATGCCGAAGAACTACCAGATCAGCCAGTACGACGAGCCGCTCTGCTTCGACGGCTACCTCGACGTCGAGGTGGACGGCAAGACCGTGCGGATCGAGATCGAGCGGGTCCACCTGGAGGAGGACACCGGCAAGTCCACCCACGTCGGTGGTGCGACCGGACGCATCCACGGCGCCGACTACTCGATCGTCGACTACAACCGCGCGGGCATCCCGCTGGTGGAGATCGTCACCAAGCCGATCCCCGGCACCGACAGGCTCGCCCCCGAGGTCGCCCGCGCGTACGCGACCGAGCTGCGCGAGGTCATGCGCGCGCTGGGAGTCTCCGACGTGCGCATGGAGGAGGGTTCCATGCGCTGTGACGTGAACGTCTCCCTCATGCCGCGCGGTTCCTCCGAGTGGGGCACCCGGACCGAGACCAAGAACGTCAACTCGCTGCGCAGCGTCGAGCGCTCGGTCCGCAGCGAGATCGAGCGCCAGGCCGCGATCCTGGCGGACGATGGCAAGATCGTCCAGGAGACCCGCCACTTCCACGAGAACACCGGCACCACCACCTCGGGCCGGTCGAAGGAGGAGGCGCAGGACTACCGCTACTTCCCCGAGCCCGACCTCGTGCCGATCGCGCCGGACACCGCGTGGGTCGCCACGCTGAAGGCCGCGCTGCCCGAGCTGCCGCGCCTGCGGCGCAAGCGGCTCCAGCAGGAGTGGGGCGTGTCCGACCTGGACATGGAGTCCATGCACAACGTCGACGCCATCGACCTGGTCGAGGCGACCGTCGCCGCGGGCGCCCCGCCCGCCGACGCCCGCAAGTGGTGGATGGGCGAGCTGGCCCGCAGGGCCAACGAGGCGGAGGTGCCGCTCAGCGCGCTGCGGATCACCCCCGACCAGATCGCCAGGGTGTGCGCGATGGTCGCCGGGGGAGCGCTGAACGACAAGCTGGCCCGCCAGGTGCTGGAGGGCGTGCTGAACGGCGAGGGCTCCCCGGACGAGGTGGTCGCCGCCCGCGGCCTGCAGATCGTGAACGACGAGGGCGAGCTGTCGGCGATCATCGACCAGGTGCTGGCGGACAACGCCGCCGCGGCCGACAAGGTCCGTGGCGGCAAGATCGCGGCAGTCGGCGCCCTCGTCGGCGGCGTCATGAAGGCCAGCCGGGGCAAGGCGGACGCGGGCCGTGCCCGTGAGCTCCTGCTGGAGAAGCTCGGCGTGTCCGAGTAGTCCTCACCGTCGTCTCCCGGGGTTAACCGGCCCCTTCGATTCACGGAAAGGCCTCGTCGATCATCCGATCGGCGGGGCCTTTCTGCATGTGGTAATTCGGATTTTTCACAGCAAACATGTATTGACTCAATTATTGACTCCTTGCACAGTGATCACATTCATCCCCCCTTTCTCTCTGGTGCCGCACAGCCCTGAGATCGGAGAACCCCCCATGAAGAGGTTTTTGGCGCTCCTGACCGTGCTCTCGGCCGCCGTCTGCGGGACACTGACCGCCGTCACCCCGGTCCAGGCCACCGTTTCCACCACCGTCTCCGTTGTCTCGGCGCCGGCGATCGACGCCGTCGTCATCGCGAACGGGGTCCGCCTGAGATCGACCCCCGGTGGTACCCGCGTGATCGGCTTTCTCTACTACTGGGATTACGGCCAGATCCTGAACTTCTCGGGCGCCTGGTGCCAGTTCCGGCTCGGTGGCAGGTCGGCCTCCGGGCTGCCCGCGGGAACCACCGGATGGGCCTCCTGCTCCTATTTCGCCACCGAGGACGGTCTGCGCGTTTCGAACACGGTCGTCGACTCCCTGGAGTCCTGACGGTGCCACGGTGAGGGCCTCGCCCCGGGTACGGCGGAGCCTGCGGGCGGTCGCCGTACCCGCGGGCCCGCCCTCCCCGCGAGCCTCACCGGCCCCACCGGCTCCGCCCCGGTGATCCGAGGATGCGGAAAAAGCCTTTCCACGGTGGGAGACGGTGCCACGGGCCCTGATGGGGAGGTGATTTGTTACCCGCCTTGAAGGGTTCCCGCTGGCGGTTGTGGTTTAGGGTTGCCGGAGGTGGAAGCTGCGAAGTAAGAGGAGCCGGAGGCAGTGCGGAACGCCGGAGCGTCGACAGACCCGCCGACGGACCCGTTCGCGGCTGTGCCCCTGCCCTCGCATCCCGTTCGCCCCGGCGCCCGCGATCCCGGACTTCCACCGGGCGGCAGGCCGAAAGGGGCATCGAATCTCCCTCCGGGCGTCTCGCCCGACATCTTCGGCCCGTCGAGCGCGGGCGGGCAGGCCGGGTCCGCCGGGCCCGGGCCCGGATCGCCGGGAATGCCCGGCCCCCCCGGACTGCCACCACCCGCCCCGAAGCCCGAGCCCTGGCGAATGGCGGCCCCGGAAAAAGCCTCCCCGCCGCGCCAGGACTCCGCACCCGGCGGCGACGCCGGATCCCCGCCCAGGAGGCTCTCCGGTTACGAGGAGGCGTCCCCGCGCCGCAGGGGACGCAGGCTCCTCGTGGCCTTCGTTCTCCTGCTGGTGCTCGCCGGCCTCGCCTACGTCATCCCCGCGATCGTCATGGCGGGCAAGATGCTGCCCGGCACCCGGGTCAGGGGCGTCGACATCGGAGGACTCACCGCTACCGAGGCCGCAGACCGGATCAGGGACAGGCTCGCAGGCCCCGCGACCAGCGAGATGACCCTGCGGGCCGCGGGCAAGAAGTACACCCTCGATCCCGAGACGGCAGGCCTGGAGCTCGACGTCGTCGCGACGATCGACCAGGCGCCCAGCGACTTCCCCGCGCCGGGGGAGGTCTGGCACGCCCTCACCGGGATCAACGATCTGAGGCCTAAGGTCTCCGTCGACTCCGAGCTCATGAGGGGCGCCGTCAAGGGGCTGGCGAAGAAGATCGATCTTAAGGTCAGGGAGGGCGCGGTCACCTTCCAGGGCGCGAAGCCGATGGCCGTGGTGCCCAGGGACGGCCGCAGGCTGGAGCAGAAGGCCGCCGCGGACGTCATCGCGCACGCCTTCCTCGGCCCTCCCGGTGACGTGGAGTTGCCGGTTTCGGTGATCAAGCCCAAAGTCACCCCCGAGGCGGTCAAGAAGGCCGTCGCGGGAGCGGGCAAGGCGCTGGCGGGGCCGGTGACCCTGGTGCACAAGGGCAGACAGGCCCAGCTGGCGCTTGAGACCCTCGCCGCCCACCTCTCCTACGAACCCGACGGCGCCGGTGACATACGCCCCGTCTTCGACGCCAGGGCCGTGGCCGCCGAAGTGGAGAGCAGCC
This sequence comes from Streptosporangium sp. NPDC051023, assembly GCF_040689595.1. Classification (NCBI taxonomy): domain Bacteria; kingdom Bacillati; phylum Actinomycetota; class Actinomycetes; order Streptosporangiales; family Streptosporangiaceae; genus Streptosporangium; species Streptosporangium sp. NPDC051023. Next base: position 51,326 of record NZ_JBFBCE010000023.1, read on the forward strand.
TCGTCGATCCCGCACTGGCCCCAAGGGAGCCCACCTTCGAGATCACCGGGAACAGGCCGAAGCTGATCCCGGGGCGCAAGGGACAGGGGATCGACGACGTCAAGCTCGCCGAGGACGTGGCCACCCTGCTCACCAAGGGCGGAGACCGGACGATCCAGGTCGCGCTCACGAGTGTCGAGCCGAAGGTCTCCGACGCGGAGGCACGGGCCCTCGGCATCAAGGAGAAGATCAGCGAGTTCACCACGCCCTACGTCTGCTGCCCGCCCAGGGTGACCAACATCCGCGCGCTGGCCAAGATCATGGACGGCTACATCGTCAAGCCCGGCGAGACCTTCTCGCTCAACGGCGTCATCGGTGAGCGCGACACGGCCAGGGGGTTCGTCCCGGCGCCCATGATCCAGGGTGGCAGGCTGATCGACTCGGTCGGCGGCGGCATCTCCCAGTTCGTCACCACCATGTACAACGCGGTGTTCTTCGGTGGCCTCGAGGACGTCCAGCACGTGGCGCACGAGTTCTACATCTCGCGTTACCCGGCGGGCCGGGAGTCCACGGTCTCCTGGCCGGAACCCGACTTCCGCTGGAAGAACGACTCCAAGTACGGCGTGCTGGTGAAGACCGCCTACACCGACGCCGGGGTCACGGTCGCCTTCTGGAGCACGAAACGCTACGACATCGAGTCGGTCTCCTCCCAGCGCTACAACGTCACCCCGTTCAAGAGCGTGACCGAGAGCGGCCCCGGCTGCATCCCGATGGAGGGCCAGCCAGGCTTCACGATCGATGTCTGGCGGGTCTTCAAACAGGACGGCAAGGAGATCAAGCGGGTCAAGAAGACCACGGTCTACCGCCCCGAACTCGACCTCAAGTGCGTCTCAGGCGGCACCCCCCAAACTGAATAGATCGCTGTGCTGATGGCGATGCCTGGCGGCGTCGCCGGGCTTGGGCGCTCCAGCGTCGGTGTCTTCCTGTGTTCATTGCGACGCCTTCGGCCCGTGGGCGGTTCCGGGGCGTCCCGCAGGATCTAACCGCCGTTCCGTAGGGTGTTGACCTCGGCTTCCCGGTAGCGGCGTTGTCCGCCCGGGGTGTGGATGAAGGTGAGCTTTCCTTCGTCCGCCCAGCGGTTGACGGTCTTGGGATCGACCCGGAACAGGCGTGCGACCTCACGGGGGTCAGGAACCGCTCGGCGGTGCCGTCGAGGGCGAAGGTGCCGTCGGAGCCGATGACCAGGATGGCCGTCATAGGGGATCTCCCGGTGGGTGTGGGGTGGTACGGCGGGCGAGAGGGGGCTCTCCGCCCGCCGTACCGGCTTCAGAACCGTGGGAAGGTGCGGGGTACGGCGGGGCCGTCCCACAGGCGCCGGTACACCTTCGTGAGCGGCTGTCCGTCGCGGTGCCGTCCGCGGTGACGAGATCGTCCGATCATGGCGTCACCTGTCCGGCGACCTGACGGGCGATCTCTTCCTGGTGCTCGACGAGGACCTGGATCTCGTCGAAGGTGTCGGCGTCCAGGTCCGGTTCGGCACCGGCCCGCCGCGCCGCGAGGGGGAAGGGCTCCTGCCGGAAGGCCCAGAACCGGCTCCTGTCGCTGAGGATCAGCCGCCAGCCCGGGATGGTCGGTGAGGGCACGGTGGCCCTACCATCTCGCACGGATCGCACCTCCTTTGCGATCGAGGAACCCCGTATGGCCTGTCCGCCTGCGGGGTTCCGCTTTACGTGACGCTTACCGGTGCCATAGTTGAAGTCACTGGGAGTGTGAGACAAGACACGTTGCGTCGTCACCATGGGGGTGCGACGCATGAGACGGATCGCGAGGGCAGGCGTGACCGGACAATCAACACCGACCACATTGGCGGGCTGGCAGGAGTTCGGCCGTGTGCTGAGGGCACACCGAGAACAGCGTGAGCTGAGCCTGAGGGACCTCGCCGAGCGGATCAGGTGGCATCACTCCGTGATCGGCAAGTGGGAGCAGGCGAAGAACCGGCCGCCGGTCGAGGCCGTCAAGGTTCTCGACGCCGAATTCGGCGCCGGGGGCGACCTCATGGCGCAGGCGCTTCATGCGGCGATGGCCGACGCCGATCAGGCGCGGAAGAGTAACGTCGAAGCAAAAGCCTCAACGCGGGATGAGGGTGAGGAGATGGAACGCAGACGACTCATGCGGGACGCCGCCGCCGTCGCCGTCGGCGGCGCGGTGGCGCCCGTGCTGGCCACCCTGACCAGTGCCTGGCAGGCGTCGGGACCTCGGATCTCCGGGGCGAGCGTGTCACAGGAGATGATCGACGACTGGGAGGACGCCGCCGACGTCCACGCCAAACGGGCCTACATCGACCCGCCCGCCGTCGTCCTCGCCGCGCTCGCCGCCGACTTCACCGACATGGCTCCCCACCTGGGCCGGACCCAGCCTGAGCCGGTACAGAGCGATCTCGCCCATGCCGCCGCGCGCCATGCGGCCCTGATCGCCGGAAAGTGGTTCGACCTGGGAAACCGCCGTGAGGCGCACCGGTGGTGGAGGAAGACACGAACCTTGAGTGAGCAGTCCGGAGACACTTTGCTGGCTGCGTGGCTGCTAGGTCGGGAGGCGGCCTATCGAAGAGCGGATCCAGATGAAGACCTCGATGACGTGCTTCTTGTGGCTCAACGGGCTCATCGTTTCGCCGGAGACCACCCCAGCGCGCCGCTCGTGATCGCCCTTAGCGCTGAGGCTCAGACGCTCGCGATGCTGGGCCGTTACGTCGAAGCGACCACCGCACTACGCCGAGCCGAGGAAGTGTTCTCCCGGCTTCCGTCTCAGAGCGTCGGCCTGGATCCCAACTGGGTGTACTTCGATCGAAGTCTGATCTACACATTCGCTGAAGAGGTCAAGCTGGCGCGTGAAGCGCAAAGCACCGCCGAAGGGCTCTATCCGTCAGCGCACCACGGAGCGGTCACAATCGCTCTGCACAACGCGGCACTGCACGCTCGCACGGACCCAGAGCAAGGCGCACAGCAGGCGCTGAGGCTCGTGGAGACGCTCCCGGTCGCACGGCGGGACGTACGGGTCAAAGCGGCGGCTCGCATCGTGCTGGACGTCGCCCCGGAGAAGGCGCGCGCCCTGCCCGCCATGCGGGAACTGCGTGCCCTGACGATGGGCGACCGGTCGGCCTGAGCCGGACATGACGACGCCCCGCCGGTCGGTGACCGGCAGGGCGTTCGTGCTCCTGGCACGCACGGGACGGTTCATGCCCTCCGTAACCGGTTTGCTGCAAACCCGTATCGCAGCGGTACATCTACGAAGGTCTCCCGGTCCAGACACCGACACTGGGGCGCCCAAGCCCCGCGACGCCGCAGGCGTCGCAAATAAGCACAGATAATGCACGCATGAAAATCTGGGTCCCCTCCGCAGCGGCGGCTGACGTTCTTTGCGATCTTCCTGATGTGGAGTGTGTCGTCTACGACGGCACCGGGCCGGTTCCCGAAGGGGCCGGGAAGGTCGAGGTCTGGGTTCCGCCGCTGGTCCCGCCCGCGCGGATCCCCGAGATGCTCGGCGAGATGCGCGGGCTGCGGTTGCTGCAGACCGTCACGGCGGGGGTCGACGCCTACCTGCCGCACCTGCCGGAGGGCGTCGTGCTGTGCAACGCGCGGGGCGTGCACGACGCGGGCACCGCGGAGTGGGCGGTCGGAGCCATGATCGCGGTGTTGCGGGAGTTCCCCGGCTTCGCCGCCGCCCAGCGGCGGGGCGAGTGGACCTACCACCACACCGGCGCGCTGGCCGACTCGACCGCGCTGATCGTCGGCTACGGCTCGATCGGCCAGGCTCTCGAGCGGCGCCTCGAGGGATTCGAGGTGGACGTCGTGCGGGTGGCCCGTACCGCGCGGGGGAACGTCCACGGCCAGGACGAGCTGCCGGAGCTGCTGCCGGAGGCGGATGTGGTCGTGCTGCTCGTGCCCTCGACCCCCGCGACCACCGGGCTGGTCGACGCGGCTTTCCTGGCGGCGATGAAGGACGGGGCCGTACTGGTGAACGCGGCCAGGGGCGGGGTCGTCGACACCGCCGCGCTCCTCGCCGAACTGGAGCGGGGCAGGATTACGGCCGCGCTCGACGTGACCGATCCCGAGCCGCTGCCCCCTGGCCATCCGCTGTGGACGGCGCCGGGGGTTCTCATCACCCCGCACGTCGCGGGGAGCAGCCCGGCCTCGGGGCGGCGCCTGCTGAAACTGCTCCGCTCGCAGCTCCTGCGCCATCTGGCGGGCGAGCCGCTTAAAAACGTGATCACCGGTTCGTACTGACCGGGAAAGGATTCCCGACCGTGGCTACCTCGTGACCTGGGCTGCGTACGGTGAATTACTGCGAGTCCGAATCACTCACGTGGTTATCGGATCGGTGACGACTCAGACGTTGTCACCATCCGCGTCGGCAGGAGAGCACACACTGATCGTGTGCCGCCGCGACCGCGGAAGACGAAGGACGACGTGTTCGCGATGGCAACGCGAGCGCAGCGAGCAGAGGACCGTTGCGAAGGCGAGACGAATCGACACCGATGGGCAGACGACATTGATCCGCTGGCGTGACCCCCGGGTAGCGCTGACCGCCGCAGCCGTGATGGGTGTGGTGGGGCTCGTTGCCGCCCTTCTCAGCGGTGCCGCCGCCGTGGTCGTCGGCGCGGTCGCGGGTGTCACGGCCGCCGCCGCCGCGGCGGTCTCGCTGTTCGCCGCGGCCCGTCGCCCGTCGGACCGCGGCAGCGCGCTGGCCTGGCGCTGGCTCGCGGGTGGCTCCGCGACCTGGCTGGTCGGCATCGGCGTACGGCCGCTGGCGGACGGGACGCCCTTCGCGGTGACCTTCGCCGACCTGGTCCTGCTCGCCGGCACCGTGATGCTCGCCGTCGGCACCGGCCTGTGCGCGGTAAGGCCCGCGCACGGCCAGGCGCTGTTACGGGATCTCGCCGACGCCTATGTCTGCGCCGCCTCCCTCTTCGTCATCGGCTGGGTCCTGCTGCTCGGCCCCGCCTACCGCGACGCCGGTGACGCGGGCACCTTCGCGGTCACCCTCGCCTCTCCGCTGCTCTGCCTGGTCCTCACCTGCGCGGTCGGCCCCGCCGTCGTGCCCGCCAGGCGGTCGGCCTGGCCGGTCGGGCTGGCCGCGCTGGTCGTGCTGGCGGCCGTCACCGCCTCGGAGACCGTGACCGCGCTGGCCAGGCTGACCGGTGACGCGCCGCCGCTGAGCGAGGTGTGGCTGGCCCCCGCGGCCTTCCTGCTGCTCGCCGCGGTCGCCTGGAGCGACCGTACGGCCCGCGCGAAGGCCTCAGGGGACACAGAGGACACCGGTCTCCTCGGGGACCGGGGAGACACAGGAGAGCCGGGGGACACGGAGACCGAGCAGGAGGCGGCCGAGCCGCTGGTCGGCCAGGCCACCTCGCCGCTGGTCGCGGCGACGCCGCTGGTCCTGGTCGTGGTCGCGGCCGTGGTCGTGCTCCTGCGCGTGCTCGGCGGTGGGATCCAGGGGCCCGTGGTCGTCCTCGCCCTCGTTTCGGTCTCGGTCGTCGTCGTCCTGGTGATGCGCCTGTTCGTGGTGCTGATGGAGACGGGCCGGATGCGGCGCCTGGTCGACCTGGGCGAACGGCAGCTGCACGACCTGGCGGAGAGCACGGGCGACGTGGTCCTGTTGTGCGACTACGAGGGCGTGGTGCGTGAGATCGGCGAAGGCGTCGAGACCACGTACGGCTACCGCCCCGACGAGCTGATCGGCGGCAGGATCTTCGACTACATCCACCCGGAGGACGTCCCCGCGATCCAGGTGGCACTGCGCGCGATGAGCCTGGACGAGGAGCCCGCGGAGGGGGCGGGCACCTGCATGGTCGCCTGTCGCGTCAGGGCCGCGGACGGCACCTGGCGGCCGACGGAGTCGGTGGCGACCCGGCAGATGCGCGGTGAGGAACTCCTGCTGGTGACCACCAGGGACGTCAGCGACCAGGAGGCCCTGCGCAACCAGGTCGCCCATCTGACCTTCCACGACGGCGTCACCGGCCTGCCCAACCGGGCCTACTTCGAGGAACGCACCCGGGAGGTGCTCGCCCGCCCCGGCGCGAGCAGCGCCGCCGTGGTCTTCCTGGACCTTGACGGGTTCACCGCGGTCAACGACTCGGTCGGCCACGCCAGCGGCGACTACCTGCTCGGCCAGGCGGCCCGCAGGCTCCGCGCCGCCGTACGGGCCGACGACACTCTGGCCCGCTGGGGCGGTGACGAGTTCGCGGTGCTGCTCGAGGCGGCCACCGACGCCCAGACGGTGGTCGATCTGGCCGAGCGCCTGGTGCGCACGGTCTCGTCCGAGCCGTTCAGGGTCGCGGACCGCGACGTCGCGCTGACCGCCAGCGTGGGGGTCGCCTTCGCCGACGAGGACGTGTCCTCGGCCGACCTGATCCGCAACGCGGACGTGGCGATGGCCCGCGCGAAGGAGCTCGGCGGGCGCCGGGTCGAGGTGTTCGCCGCGCACATGCACACCGACGTGGTCCGGCGTCTCGAACTCGCCGCGGACCTGCAGCGGGCGCTGCTGGAGAACCAGTTCGCGATCGAGTACCAGCCGGTGGTCGACCTGGCCACCTCGCGCGTCACCGCCGTCGAGGCGCTGGTGCGCTGGTGGCGGGGGAGCGCGTTCGTGCCGCCGGAGCATTTCCTCGGTCCCGCGGAGGACACCGGGCTCATCGTCCCGCTGAGCGAGTGGATCCTGCGCGAGGCCTGCAGGGAGGTCGCCGCGTGGCGCGCCTCCTCGTGGGAGATCGGCCTTTCGCTGAACCTCTCCGCCAGGCAGATCATGGCGCCGCGCTTCGTGGAGAGCGTCGAGTCCGCGCTTGAGGAGAGCGGCCTGCCGCCGAGCGCGCTGACGTTGGAAGTCATCGAGGAGATGCTGGTCGAGGACGCCGAGGAGACCGTCAACCGGCTCTCCGAGCTGCGCGAGCTCGGGGTACGGCTGGCCATCGACGACTTCGGCACCGGTTACGCCTCGCTGGCCCTGCTGAGACAGCTCCCGGTCGACATGATCAAAATCGATCCCTCGTTCGTGTCGGGCCTCGGGAGCGACGAGACGCTGACGCTGCTGACCCGCACGATCGTACGGCTCGGCCACGACCTGGGGCTGATCGTGGTGGCGGAGGGCATCGAGCGTCCCGAGCAGCTGGAGCTGCTGCGCGAGATGGGCTGCACCCGGGGACAGGGCTTCCTGGTCGCCAGGCCGATGGCGGCGCGCGGGGTCGACTCCCTCATGCGCACCAGCCTGTCCAGCCTGCCGAGCGGCGTCTGACCGGCGCGCGGCCCCCGAGGGGCGGAAGGACGCGAGAGCGACCCTGTTCTGCCTGTTCAGCGCTGTTTCGAAGTCGCCGTTCCGTTCGTGCTCCCGGCCACCCCCCGTCCGGATTCTCGTTTCTTTCGTCTCGGATTTTGAGACTCCTGTCCCATGAATTTGACGTGGGCCCTGTCCGTCGGCCATGGTGGAGCCATGCATCACCGTGGGATTCTCGTAGTACTTCGCCGGCGCGCAGGCCGATAGCGAAGCACTTCGTCCTGCGCGCCGCCCCAGATCCGCCATCCCTGGCGGGATGGGGCATTTTTTATGCCGTCAAACACTGCTCAGCCACACAAGGAACGAGCCGATGACCGAACAGATGACAGGAGCCCAGGCCCTCGTGAGGGCGCTGGAGAACGTCGGAGTCGACACCGTGTTCGGGATTCCGGGCGGCGCGATTCTTCCCGCCTACGATCCCCTCTACGACTCGGTCAAGGTCCGGCACGTGCTTGTACGGCATGAGCAGGGTGCCGGGCACGCAGCACAGGGCTATGCGCAGGCGACCGGCAAGGTCGGCGTCTGCATGGCCACCAGCGGCCCCGGCGCGACCAACCTGGTCACCCCGATCGCCGACGCCTACATGGACTCGGTCCCGATGGTCGCGATCACCGGCCAGGTGACCAGCGAGGCCATCGGCACCGACGCTTTCCAGGAAGCCGACATCTCCGGCATCACCATGCCGATCACCAAGCACAACTTCCTGGTGACCGACCCGGCCGACATCGCCAGGACGATCGCCGAGGCCTTCCACATCGCCGGGACGGGCCGCCCGGGGCCGGTGCTGGTCGACATCTCCAAGGACGCCCTCACCAACAAGACCACCTTCCAGTGGCCGCCGGTGATGCAGCTCCCCGGCTACCGCCCGGTGACCAGGCCGCACTCCAAGCAGATCCGTGAGGCGGCCAAGCTGATCGCCGAGGCCAGGCGTCCCGTGCTCTACGTGGGCGGCGGCGTGCACAAGGCCAGGGCGGCCAGGGAACTGCTCGAGTTCGCCGAGCTGACCGGCATCCCCGTGGTCACCACGCTGATGGCGCGCGGCACCTTCCCCGACAGCCACCGCCAGAACCTGGGCATGCCCGGCATGCACGGCACCGTGCCCGCCGTCGGCGCGCTGCAGCGCGCCGACCTGCTCATCGGGCTCGGCGTTCGTTTCGACGACCGTGTCACCGGCCACCTGCCCAGCTTCGCCCCGCACGCCAAGGTCGTCCACGCCGACATCGACCCGGCGGAGATCTCCAAGAACCGGCACGCCGACGTCCCCATCGTGGGTGACTGCAAGGAGGTCATCTCCGAGCTGATCACCGCGGTGCGCAACGAGGACCGCAAGGGCGACTACACCGAGTGGTGGCAGCAGCTCGACGCCTACCGGGAGACCTACCCGCTCGGCTACACCGAGTTCGAGGACGGCTCCATCGCCCCGCAGTACGTCATGCAGCGGCTGAGCGCGATCGTCGGCCCCGACGCCATCTTCACCGCGGGCGTCGGCCAGCACCAGATGTGGGCGGCCCAGTTCATCGGCTACGAGAACCCCGGGTCGTTCATCAACTCCGGCGGCGCGGGCACGATGGGCTTCGCGCTCCCCGCGGCGATGGGGGCCAAGATGGGCAGGCCGGAGAGCACGGTCTGGGCCATCGACGGCGACGGATGCTTCCAGATGACCAACCAGGAGCTGGCCACCTGCGCCATCGAGGGGGTGCCGATCAAGGTCGCCATCATCAACAACGGCAACCTCGGCATGGTCAGGCAGTGGCAGACGCTGTTCTACAACCAGCGCTACTCCAACACCAACCTGCAGACGGTCCGTCGCATCCCGGACTTCGTGAAGCTGGCCGAGGCGTACGGCTGCGTCGGCCTGCGGTGTGAGCGTCCCGAGGACGTGGACGCGATCATCCAGAAGGCGATGGAGATCAACGACGTGCCCGTCGTGATCGACTTCGTCGTTCACGAGGACGCCATGGTCTGGCCGATGGTCGCGGCGGGGACCAGCAACGACGACATCAAGTTCGCCCGCGACATGGCGCCGGTCTGGGACAGCGAGGACTAGCGATGTGTGAGCGGACCGACAGGCACAGTGGCGCCCCGGCGGGCGGCCGGGCGAAGGGAATGGCATGAGCAGGCACACGCTCTCCGTGCTGGTCGAGAACAAGCCCGGCGTGCTCGCGCGCGTCGCGGCGTTGTTCAGCCGCCGCGGATTCAACATAGACTCGCTGGCGGTCGGGCCGACCGAGCACGAGGACATCTCCAGGATGACCATCGTGGTCAACGTCGAAGAACTCCCGCTTGAGCAGGTCACCAAGCAGCTCAACAAGCTGATCAACGTGCTCAAGATCGTGGAGCTCGACCCGGCGCAGGCCGTGCACCGCGAACTCACCCTGATCAAGGTGCGGGCCGACGCCGAGAACCGTTCGAGCGTGCTTGAGTTGGTCAACCTCTTCCGGGCGCGCTGCGTTGACGTCGCTCCGGACGCGGTGACGATCGAGGTCACCGGCACGCCGGACAAGTCGCAGGCCTTCATCAAGCTTCTGGAGCCCTACGGCATCAAGGAGCTTGTCCAGTCGGGCATGGTGGCCATCGGCCGCGGCGCCCGTTCCATCACCGATCGTTCTCTCCGGGCCCTGGACCGGAGCGCATAGAGCCCGTACGAGCCGGACGCACAGGCCGTACGAGAAACCCTGAAAGGTTAAGCGAGTGACTGAGATCTTCTACGACGACCAGGCCGACCTGTCGATCATCCAGGGCCGGCACGTGGCCGTCCTGGGCTACGGCAGCCAGGGCCACGCCCACGCGCTCTCCCTGCGCGACTCCGGCGTGGACGTCCGGGTCGGCCTGCCGGAGGGCTCGAAGAGCCGGGAGAAGGCGGAGGCCGACGGTCTGCGTGTGCTCTCCCCCTCCGAGGCCGTCGAAGAGGCCGACCTGACGATGATCCTGGCGCCGGACCACATCCAGCGCCACCTCTACGCCGAGCACGTGGCCCCGAACCTCGTCGAGGGTGACGCCCTCTTCTTCGGCCACGGCCTCAACATCCGCTACGGCCTCATCGAGGCCCCCGAGGGTGTGGACGTGGCCATGGTCGCGCCCAAGGGCCCGGGTCACCTCGTCCGCCGCCAGTACACCGCGGGCCGCGGCGTGCCCTGTCTCGTCGCCGTCGAGAAGGACGCCAGCGGCAACGCCTGGGACCTCGCCCTGTCCTACGCCAAGGGCATCGGCGGCACCCGCGCGGGCGCGCTGAAGACCACCTTCACCGAGGAGACCGAGACCGACCTGTTCGGTGAGCAGGCCGTCCTCTGCGGTGGCGTGTCCGAGCTGATCAAGGCCGGGTTCGAGACCCTGATCGAGGCCGGCTACCAGCCCGAAGTCGCCTACTTCGAGTGCCTCCACGAGATGAAGCTGATCGTCGACCTGATGTACGAGGGCGGCATCCACAAGATGTACTGGTCGGTCTCCGACACCGCCGAGTACGGCGGCTACTCCCGCGGCCCGCGCATCGTGACGCAGGAGACCAAGAAGGAGATGCAGCGCATCCTCGCCGAGATCCAGTCGGGCGAGTTCGCCAAGGAGCTCGTCGACGAGTTCGACAGCGGCCAGAAGAAGTTCACCGCCTACCGCGAGGAGCTGGCCGAGCACCCGATCGAGAAGACCGGTGCCAAGCTGCGCCCGATGATGAGCTGGCTCAAGTAGCCGACGCTCCTCTTCCGGCAGCTCGTTTCCCGGACAGCCCGCGCCCCCGCGACGGTTCACGTCGCGGGGGCGCGGGCTTCTTGCGCGGTTGTCCGGGATGGTCCCGTGTCCGCGGGAGGCGGCTCGGTGGCCGTCTGTGCCCCGGATTCCGAGAGGTCAGTGCTTGGCGAAGTCCTGGGTCCAGTAGGGGCCGCGCGAGCTGGTGGCCATGCCGACCCCGATGTGGGTGTACGCGCAGTTCATGATGTTGCGCCGGTGGCCCTCGCTGTTCATCCACGCCTTGACCACGTCGGCCGGGGTCCGCTGGCCCCAGGCGATGTTCTCCGCCCATGCCGTCATCGGGCTGAATCCGGACGCCTTGATCCGGTCGGTCATGGTCCGGCCGTCCTGGGAGGTGTGGCTGAAGTAGTTCTTGGCCGCCATGTCGTCCGAGTGGCCCTGGGCGGCGGAACGGAGCTGCGGGTCGTTCTTGAGGGGGGCGCAGCCTCCGGCCTGCCGTTCGACGTTGGTCAGCCGTACGACCTCGTCCTGGGCGGACGACCCCTGGGGCGGGGCGGGCGCGGGAGCGGTGTTCGTCGGGGTCGGGGTGGTGGTCGAGGTCGCGGTGGGGGACGGGGTCGGGGTGTCCGTGGGAGAGCACGAGAGGCGGACCGTCTTCGAACGGCCCGTGTTGCCCTGGTAGTCGGTGACGGTGGCGTAGTAGGAGCCGGGGGCGCAGCGCAGCGCCGCGGTGACCCGCCCGTTGCTTCCCCGCCTGGCCGCGCTCTTGACGACCGGGTCGGGACCGGTCACCGCGCGCAGGATCCGGATGCGGACCAAGGCTGTGTCGGAGCAGCCCAGCCGGGCGGCGGACGCCTGGATCTTCCCGGTCGCGGTGACGTAGGGGTTGGCCGCGTACACGCGGCACTCGGACTGCGGGGACTGCTGGGTCGCCGCCTGGGCCGCGGCCGTCGGCGCGCTGAGCGCCGCCAGGCTCCCGAGGCAGGCAAGTACCCCTAGCGGTCTACGCATGTCGGTTCCTCCAGATTGGTGGGCGCTGGATGGATTCCGCATTCTGTCGGGCTTACATCGCCCGTGTCACTAAATTCCGGACAATAATTGTGGGCTCCAGGTAAACCAGAGTGATCCACGAGACGTCTGTGGCGTGCCGCCCGCCGGGGTGTGCCGCAGCACGCGGAGGGCTCCGACGGAGGGTGGTCGTCGCCCGGATTCGCCCGCGTTCACGGGGGTTCGCGCAGGGAGCGATGGATGATCGCGTCTGGGTGGCGATCCGGAAACGTTCGTATTTTTCGGGCCCGCCGGATAGGTGATTGTGCGCTTGAATGTGACCATGGTCACACCGGCCCCCGCCTCCGGGGCCCCAACCGTTTCCCGTTCGGTGCGCGTCGGCTACGGCGTTGGCTCGGTCTGCACCGGGACGTTCTCCACGGTCCCCGGGCTGCTCCTGTTGATCTACATGACCAACGTGCTGGCCATCCCCGCCTGGATCGCCGGGCTGGTCGCCTTCCTGCCCAAGCTCTGGGACGTTTTCGTCAACCCCTGGATCGGCCAGCGCTCCGACCGTACGGTCTCCCGGTTCGGCGCGCGCCGTCCCTGGATGCTTCTGGGCGCGCTGACCCTGCCGGTGACGTTCGCGCTGACGTTCGCGGGGCCGCCGCTCACCGGGGTGCCCGCCGCGCTGTACGTCGCCGTCTGCTACCTCCTCACCGCGACCGCCTACGCCTTCTACGAGGTGCCCTACAAGGCGATGCCCGCGGAGATGACCGACGACTACCATGAGCGCTCCGCGCTGCTGCAGTGGAAGATGGTCTTCGTCGGCGTCGCGATCCTGCTGTCCGGCTCCGTCGCGCCCGCGATCGCGGGCACCGACGCCTCCGGCTACCGGCTGATGGGCCTGCTCGTCGGGGCCGCGCTGCTGGTCTCCATGCTCGCGTCGTTCTTCGGTACGGCAGGCGCCCCCATGGTCGCCAAGGCCGAGATCGAGCCGTCGATCAGGGCACAGTTCGCCGCGGCCCGCTCAAGCAGGCCGTTCATGGTGCTGCTCGAACTGAACTCCGCGCAGATGTTCGCCGCGGGCGCGCTGCTGGCGGGCGCGCCGTACTTCGCCACCTACACCCTGGGCGACCCCGGGGCCACCACCACGCTCTTCCTGTGCGTCGTCGGCCCGCTGCTGGTCACGATGCCGCTGTGGGTGCGCCTGTCCCAGCGCTACGACAAGCGGGGCGCGATGATCCTGGCCGCGGCGTTGTTCGCGGTGGGCGCGGTCGGGATGGCCTTCGCCTGGAGGTCCGGGTTCCTGTACGCGCACCTGTGCGTGCTCGTCGTCGGTGTCGGCTACGCCGGGCTCCAACTGCTGCAGTTCTCGATGCTGTCCGACGTCATCGCCCACGACACCCTGGTCACCGGCAGGCGGCGCGCGGGGGCGTTCACCGGGCTCTGGACGGCCTGCGAGACCGTGGTATTCGCGCTGAGCGCGCTCGTGTTCGGCTGGCTGCTCGGCGCGGCCGGCTTCGTCGAGTCGGACTCCGCGGCGCCGGTCGCGCAGCCGCAGTCGGCGATCACGGCCGCGCTGTACGGCGGGACCCTGCTGCCCGCGATCTTCGCCGGGATCAGCCTGCTGCTGACGACGCGCTACACCCTCACCGCCGAGACGCTCGGAGCCGCGAGGAGGCTCAGATCAGCTGAGGGGTGATCACCAGGAAGACACAGTCCCCGAAGGAGAGGACGTCGCCCGGCCGGACCTTCGCCGGTCCGACCAGCCGCCAGTCGTTGAGCCTGGTGCCGTTGAGCGAGCCGAGGTCGACGACGATCCACCCCTCCTCGTCGCGGCGGAGCTCGGCGTGCACCCGGGAAACGGTCAGATCGGCCAGGACGAGGTCGCAGGCCGAGCCCCGGCCGACCACGTAACGGGTACGGCTGTCGCCGGGCAGCGCCAGCCTGGGCAGCCTCGGCCGCCGCCACGCGGACTCCACCCGTTTGGTGAAGTCGGACGCGGAGGAGACGATCTCGGTCACCATCCGGCGGAACCGGCCGCGCTGCGGCAGATCGGCGACCAGGTTCTCGAGCTCGCCCTGACTTCGGGCGCGCAAGGCCATGTCCACCCGGCCGAGGAACGTGTCGTGCGAGAGGCGGCCCTCGACGGCGCGGTCACGAAGCTCATTGATCGCACGATCGCGGTCCCCATCGGACGCGCGGGACGGGGGATGCGTCGAGCTCATCCCCCGAGTATCCGCCCCAGCGGTGGAACCTGTCCAGAATATGCGGATCTCTTGCCGTGACCATACTGAGTATGCATACTCAGTATCCATGGCGATCAGACAAGGACTCCTCGCTCTGCTGAGCCAGGGGCCCCGCTACGGCTACCAGTTGCGGGCCGAGTTCGAGGCGTCGACCGGGGCGACCTGGCCACTCAACATCGGCCAGGTCTACACGACGCTCTCCCGGCTCGAACGTGACGGCCTGGTGGCTCCGGGCGAGCAGGACGACCAGGGCCGGGTCGTCTACACGATCACCGAGGCCGGTCTGGCCGAGATGGAGCGATGGTTCAGCACCCCCGTCGCCCAGTCGGACCGGCCTCGGGACGAACTGGTCATCAAACTCGCGATGGCGGTCGCCGCGTCGGCCGACGTGCGGCCGATCATCCAGGCCCAGCGCACCACGACCATGCGCGCGTTGCAGGCACTCACCCGCGCCAAGCGCGCCGGTACGGAGGGCGCGGATGGCGCAGCCCAACGCCTTGTGCTCGATTCGATGATCTTTCACGCCGAGGCCGAGCAACGCTGGCTCGACCACTGCGAGGCCGTGCTCACGGCCTCCCCCCAAACGCAGGAGAGACAAAGATGAGTTTCGATCCGGTCGTACGGCTCGCGGACGTGAGCCGCGTGCACGGTGACGGGCCGCAGGCCGTACAGGCGTTACGGGAGGTGAGCCTGGACGTCGCGGCGGGGGAGCTGATCGCGGTGATGGGCCCCTCGGGATCGGGGAAGTCCACGCTGCTGAACCTCGCGGGCGGCCTCGACCTGCCCACCTCGGGCGCCGTGACCGTCGAGGGCACCCCGCTGCGGAGCCTGTCCGCCAAGGAGCTCACCCGGCTGCGCCGCCGCCACGTCGGCTACGTCTTCCAGGACCTCAACCTGATCCCGTCGCTCACCGCGCTGGAGAACGTGACACTTCCCCGCGAGCTGGACGGGGTCGCCTTCAAGAAGGCACGCCACGAGGCGCTGGAGGTCCTGGCCGAGGTCGGGCTCGGTGACGTCGCGGACCGCTTCCCCGAAGAGATCTCCGGCGGCCAGCGCCAGCGGGTCGCGATCGCCCGCGCCCTGGTCGGGGAGCGGCGGCTGCTCCTGGCCGACGAGCCGACCGGGGCCCTCGACACCCCGACCGGCGACGAGATCCTGCAGCTCCTGCGCACCCGCTGCGACGCGGGAGCGGCGGTTCTCCTCGTCACCCACGAACCCCGCTACGCCGCCTGGGCCGACCGGGTGGTCTTCCTGCGCGACGGCGAGATCGCCGACTCCACCGCCACCCCTCTGGAGAGCGCCCGATGAGCGCGTTCCTCGCCGCGTTACGGATCTCCCGCCGGGACATCACGCGCGCCAGGGCACGCAGCGCGCTCATCGTGGTCATGATCGGCCTGCCGGTCCTCGCCGTCACCGTCGCGCTCACGCTGGTCACCACCCGGGAGATGACGCCGCTGGAGCGGCTGCCCGTGGACCTGGGCACGGCCGACGCCAGACTGGCCGAGACCGGGGCCGCGACGCCGATCCGCCAGGAGCTGGACGGGAGATCCTGGGAGCCCTCGCGAACGGGGAAACCCCGCTCCCAGGCGGAGGTCCAGGCCCTGGCCGGCCCCGGATGGCGGCTCGTCCCGATGAGCGAGGACTACGCCGTGTACCGGACGGACGACGCCTACGACCAGGCGGCGATCCGGGAGCTGGACCTGCGTGATCCGCTGACGAACGGCATGCACCCGCTCGTGGCGGGACGTTACCCACGGACACCGGACGAGGTGGCCGTCACCGTCTCCCTGAAGACGGCGATCGGGACGACGCTCGGATACACCGTCGACGACGTGCCGAAACGCGTCGTGGGAACGGTGCGTGACCGGCCGTACGGCCCCGGCAGAACGATCATCGGGCTTCCCGGCTCGCTGATCCCCGCCTCGGAGACCTCCGGCGTCAGGAGGTTCTGGCTGACCGACGCCCCGGCCCCGGTCACCTGGAAGGAGACGCTCAGGCTCAACCGGGCCGGGATGGCCGTGATATCGCGGGCGGTACTCGAGGGCCCGCCGCCGGGTGCGGAGGCGCGGCTCGTCATCAACATGCCACGCAGCCCGGTGATCAGCGTGAACGACGTCGCCACGCTCCTCCTGGGAATCACCCTGGCCGTGATCGAGGTCGTGCTGATGACCGGCCCCGCCTTCGCCGTGGGCATCCGCCGCCGCCGCAGGGAGCTCGCGCTCATCTCCGCCCAGGGCGGCTCGGCCCGTCACCTCAAGATGGTCGTGCTGGCCGACGGGCTGACCCTGGGGCTGGTCGCCGCCGTGCTCGGCGCCGCTCTCGGGATCGGCGCCGCCAGGGGCATCGTGTCCTACCTCGGGGTCTGGCCCGCAGGCGAGCTGGGGCCGTTCGAGGTGCCGGCCGGGCAGATCGCGCTGGTCGCCGCGCTCGGTGTGCTCAGCGGGGTGGTGGCGGCCGTGGTGCCCGCCGTGCAGGCGGCCAGGGTGAACGTGGTGGCCGCGCTCGCCGGGCGGCGGGCCGAGGCGCGGGCCCGGGCGGGATGGCCGCTGCCGGGACTTCTGCTCCTCGTGCTGGGAAGCGCGGCGATGCTCTACGGGAGCCGGGGGGACACCGAGGCGGTGATGTTTCTCGGCGGGGTGCTCGGGCTGCTCGGCCTCGTCATGGTGATGCCCTGGCTGGTCCGCCTGGCCGGACGACGGGCCGGAGGGCTCCCGCTGCCCCTCAGGCTGGCCGTCCGCGACGCCTCCCGCAACCGGAGCCGCACCGCGCCCGCCATCGTGGCGGTGCTGGCCGCCGCCGCGGCCTTCAGCACGGTCGCCGTCAGTGTCGCGAGCAACCAAACGGCGTATGAGAAGCACTACATGCCGAGATACCCGCGGGGCACCCTGGCGGTCTACGGTGACGACGTCACCGAGGAGGCCTGGAAGAGGATCCGTCCCATCGTCGAGGCGAAGCTGCCCGGGGTGCCGCTGGTGGAGAGCTACCACGCGGTGGACTCCGGGGGCAGGGCCGTGTACTTCTCGCAGCTGGACGGCACCTGCGAGAACTGCGATGTCTCGATGGGGCCGCTGGAGCTGCTCCCGGTCGGCGGGCCGGATCTGCTCCGCCTGCTGCTGGGCCGTACCGACGCGGCGGCGGAGGCGGCGCTGGCCGGAGGCAGAGCGGTGATCTTCAATCCGAAGGCGGTCAGGGACGGCAAGGTCCACCTCAGCGTATGGAACGTGGAACTGGCGGAGGAAAAGGCACCGGTTGCCTTCCCCGCGACGGTCGCCACCCTCAGGGAGCCGTCCGTGGTGCTGGGCGTGATGCCGGCTGCCGCTCTCACCGGGTCCGGGTTCGTCCCCAAGCTGACCCAGCTCATCGTCGATCCGAAGGTCGCCTCCGTGACCCCGCGGCAGGAGCAGCTGGTCAGCGGGCCCGTGCGGGCCGTCACCTCCAAGGTGGCGGTCTGGCTTGAGCTGGGAGTCCCGCGGGACAGGAGAAACGAGAGCATGACCATCTGGGTCATGGCCCTCCTTGCGGGGCTGGTCGTGTTCGGCTGCACGTTCGCCGTCGCCGGGCTGGCCGCCGCCGACGCCAGGCCCGATCTCGAAACGCTCTCCGCGGTCGGCGCGCCTCCCGGGATCCGCAGGCTGGTCGTGGCCGGGCAGGCGCTGTTCATCGCCGGGGTCGGTGTGCCCCTCGGGCTGCTCATCGGGCTGTTCCCCGGACTCGCCACGGTGAGCCGGGACTTCGCGAACACCTACAGCAGGCGAGAGATCGGGGTCAACGGGATCCCGTTCGAGAGGGCGGGCATCGCTTTCAGCGTGCCGTGGCCGACGCTCCTCGCGGTGGGGATCGGGCTGCCGCTGGTGGCCGGACTGATCGTCACGGCCTTCGCCAGGACAAAGGTCACACCGGTACGGCGGGCCGGATAGCGAATGCCGCCGGGCGCCGGTCCTCGTGAGAGGGCGGGCGCCCGTTCCCGCGAGGAATCGGGGGGTTCCCGCGTGAAAGGCGTACCGGGAGACACAGACCGGGAGGGGGGACGATCTCCGCCCGGCCTGCGTTTCTCAGTCGGTGACGTCGGCGCAGACCACGTGGGCGCCGATCTCGATCATCCGCTGCTCGCTGCGCGCGTCGGCGACCCTGGCCATCAGGATCGGCGCCTCGCTCGCCGCGAGCTGCGGCAGCCGGGCGCGTACCCCGCGATGGATGTCCCTGACCACGTCCTCCGCCGCCGACATGTGCACCTTGACATGGAGCATGATCCCCGGGGCGCCGGAACTCGTCTTGGCCTCGGAGATCCACACGTGGTGGACCAGCGGGTAGTCGGCGAGCACGTAGGAGATCGCGCCGCGCAGCGCGGGCAGGATCGGATGCTCGCACCGCCGGTAGCCGGGGTCGACCATCTGCATCGGCCCCGACAGGTGCGGGCGGGGCGCGGGGATCCACGGCTGGGCGGGCATCGCGGGCACGGGGACCTTGCGCGGGCTCACCGCCGGGGGGCGCGCGACCGTGGCCATCGCCCCGGTCGCGTACGCCGTCGGAGACGCGCTCGACAGCGCGGGCGTCGGCCCGGTGCGGGTCGAGAGCAGGTACCGCTGAAGGTCCTCGATCGGCACGGCCGCCGCCGCGGGCCCCGCGGCGTCGATCACGATCTCCCGCACGCCGGTGACGCGCTGGATGTCGAGGATGGTGTCGGCGTCGCACGCCGAGAGGGAGTGGCTGCCGCGGTGCCGCGCGTAGGTGCTCTGCGAGGTGTATCCGAGCAGGACCCGATCGCCCGCCTGGGTCGTGCCGAGCACGACGGAGCGGTCGGGACGCACGGCAACGAGGAGTCCCCATTCGGCCAGCGCTGCCAGAAGCCGGTGCGGGCCGCCGTGCTGCGCGAGCACGTCGCCGAGAGCGGGGTTCCCGATGCTCATATAAGGAACCTTAGGTAGTGAACCACGGCTTATCAGGGTAATAGCGAAGATTTCTCTGGATCAAGACCAAGGTGAATTTTGGGGGCATGGAAGGTGGACTAGGTGGGTAAACGTCTCGGATCGCGGGACACTCGTGAACGCGTTCACAAGCGCAGATAGACTACGTGAGGTCCGTCCGCAGCCTCCACGTCTCCAAAGGATCTAGCCTGTGAACAAGCCCGTCGTACTGGTCGCAGAGGAACTCTCCGAGGCCGGTCTCGCTGTCCTGGGCGCGGACTTCGAGGTCCGCCACACCGATGGCGCCGACCGTGCCCAGTTCCTGCCCGCCCTCGCCGACGTGGACGCGCTCATCGTGCGCAGCGCCACCCAGGTGGACGCGGAGGCGATCGCCGCCGCGCCCAAGCTTCGTGTCGTCGCCCGCGCCGGTGTCGGTCTCGACAACGTGGACGTGGAGGCCGCGACCAAGGCCGGTGTCATGGTCGTCAACGCGCCCACCTCCAACATCACCAGCGCCGCCGAGCACACGGTCGCGCTGATCCTCGCCTCGGCCCGCAACGTCGCCCAGGCGCACTCCGCGCTCAAGGGCGGCGAGTGGAAGCGCTCGAAGTACACCGGCGTCGAGCTGGACGAGAAGGTCGTCGGCATCCTCGGCCTCGGCAAGATCGGCCAGCTGGTCGCGCAGCGCCTGCAGCCGTTCGGCGTCGAGCTGATCGCCTACGACCCCTACCTGCAGCCCGCCCGCGCCGCGCAGATGGGCGTCAGGCTGGCCTCGCTTGAGGAGGTCCTGCGCGAGTCGGACTTCATCACCGTGCACCTGCCCAAGTCCAAGGAGACCATCGGGCTCATCGGTGACCGCGAGCTCCACCAGGTCAAGCCGTCGGTGCGCCTGGTCAACGTCGCCCGCGGCGGCATCATCGACGAGGGAGCGCTCTACTCCGCGATCAAGGAAGGCCGCGTCGCGGGCGCGGGCATCGACGTGTTCCCCAAGGAGCCCGTCACCGACAGCCCGCTGTTCGAGCTGGACCAGGTCGTCGTCACCCCGCACCTGGGCGCCTCGACCCACGAGGCCCAGGAGAAGGCGGGCACCCAGGTCGCGCGCAGCGTGAAGCTGGCCCTCGCGGGCGAGTTCGTGCCGGACGCGGTCAACGTCCAGGGCGGCGTCGTGGCCGAGGACGTCAAGCCCGGCCTGCCGCTGGCGGAGAAGCTCGGCAGGGTCTTCACCGCCCTCGCGGGCGAGGTCGCGACCAAGCTCGACATCGACGTGCGCGGTGAGATCGCCTCCCAGGACGTCCGCGTGCTGGAGCTGGCCGCGCTCAAGGGCGTCTTCACCGACGTGGTCGAGGACTCCGTCACCTACGTCAACGCCCCGCTCCTGGCCAAGGACCGCGGCGTCACCGTCGAGCTGGTCACCAGCACGGAGAGCCCCGACTGGCGCAACGTCGTGACCGTCCGCGGTGTCCTCGCCGACGGCCGCGCCGTCTCGGTCTCCGGCACGCTCTCCGGCCCGCGCCAGATCACGAAGATCGTCGAGGTCAACGGCTACCAGATGGAGATCGAGCCGACCGACCACCTGTCGTTCTTCACCTACGTCGACCGCCCCGGCATCGTCGGCGTCGTCGGCCGCATCCTCGGCGACCACGGCATCAACATCGCCTCCATGCAGGTGGCCCGGGACGTCAAGGGCGGCAAGGCCCTCATCGCGCTGACCGTCGACTCCGCCATCCCGGCCAACGTGGTCGACCAGATCGGCGCCGAGATCGGCGCGGACAGCGGCCGCTCGGTCGACCTGGCCGACTAGGTTGTGTCGACGGTGGTGTTCGCATAGGTCCGCAACCTGATCGACGGTCACCGTCCGATCCAGGAAACGCGCCTCGGCCCACGGTTCGCCGACGGTACGGCTGCCGCCCCGGAGTCTCGGGGACGGCAGCCGTTTCCGTTTCGGGAACGTTCCTCGCGGTGCCTCCTGCCCTCCGAGATCATCTCAATATGTGAGAAATCCGTACGATTGGCGAGACGGCATCTTGACGGCCGGGTAGCATGACATGCAATGCGCCAGGTTCTCGTACTCATTACCTGCCGCGGCGAGGCCTGACAGGGGCGGGCCGGCAACTCGCCGCGGTGTGATGGCGCTCGCCGGCCCCAGGCTCCCTCGCCGATCCGCGACCCGGATCCGCGATCCCGGGCCCGATCCGGACCCATCGGAATCCGGATCACCTTCTTCTGCTCCTGTGCGACTGAGACGAGAAACACCATGTATGACATGTATCCCTGGAACCGTCCCGAGGACACCGAGGACGAGGCCGCCCAGGCCCTCCAGACCGCGCTCGACCGCCGTGACAACGGCGGGGTTCCCACCCGCTCCTGAGACGTGGCCGTCCTCGGCGCGCGCTGATCTTCCGCGCCGGACCGGTAGGTAAAGCGGGTTTACCATCGGGAGCGGTTGGCTAGCCTTTTCTCCGGGATCCCACAGGAGAACGGAGGGCTAGGTGCGAGGCCAGCTCGGCAATCCACGGTTGTTACGGGTGATGAACGAGCGACGCCTCCTCGACCGGCTCCTCGAACACGGTCCGGCCTCGCGGGCCGACCTGGCGAAAGTCACCGGTCTGTCCAAGCCGACGGTCTCGGCGGCCCTCGCAGGGCTCGAGGAGAGCGGCCTGGTGCGTCTGGTCGGCGAGGTCTCGGGGCGTCCCGGCCCGGTGACCTCGCTGTACGACATGAACGCGGGTGCGCTGCACGTCGCGGGCGTCGACATCGGCCGTGACCGGATCCGGGTCGCGGTCGCCGATCTCAGGGGACGCTTCGTCGGGCGCAGGGACGGGCGCAACGACGCGCGCACCGAGGACGACCTGGTCCGCCGGGTCCGTGAGCTGGCCCAGGCGGCCCTGGCCGAGGCAGGTCTCGACTGGTCCTCCATCGCCTACGCGGTGGTCGGCAGCCCCGGGGTCTACGACCAGGAGACGGGGCGCCTGAACCTCGCCTCGAACCTTCCGGACTGGGGCGGTCCCGGCCTGTGGGACCGGCTGCGCGTCGCCCTGCGGACCGAGCTGGCGATCGAGAACGACATCAACCTGGCGGCGCTCGGCGAACACGCCCACGGTGAGGGCAAGGGGCGGTCGCATTTCGCGCTGGTGTCCATCGGCACCGGGGTCGGCATGGGCATCGTCGTCAACGGTGAGCTGTACTCGGGGGCGCGCGGAGCCGCGGGAGAGGTCTCCTACCTGCCCGTCGCGGAGGGGACGGCTTCCGGCCGGGAGGAGCTGGAGCACGGACCGACCGAGGCGGTGACCGGCGCCCTCGGCGTGGTGCGGGCGGCGCGCGCGGCCGGGCTGTGCCTGCGGAGCGCGAAGGAGGTCTTCGGTGCCGCGGCGGCCGGGAACCCCGCGGCCCTGGCCGTCGTCGAGGCCGAGGGACGCAGGATCGGCAGCCTGATCGTCGCGGTGGCCTCGGTCCTTGATCCCGAGGTGGTCGTGCTCGCCGGTGGCGTCGGCCGTAATCTCGACCTCCTCGGCGACTCCATCTCCTCCAGGATCGCCGAGCTCGGCCCGCTGCGCCCCACCGTGGTCGCCAGCACCCTGGGTGACAGCGGGGTGCTGCTCGGTGCCGTCGTGCGCGCGCTCAGCCGGTCGTGGGACGTCATCTTCGCCGCCCGTCACGGCTGATCTGCCTGTCAAGGCTGACCTGGCCTGCCGGTGGACCAGGTTCTCCGGATCGGCCGCCGGGGAGGTCCGCGGAGACCGGAGCGGAAAGCCGCTCCACGATCACGCGCGTGATCGCGGAGCGGCTTTCCGCCGATCGGGCCGCCCTCGGCGTCCCGGGTGAGAGTCCCGGGTGAGAGGGGACGGGGTCAGGAGGCGGGCGCGCGCGTGGCGGCCGAGCCGTCGGTCGTCTGGTCGGTCTGGGGGCTTTGGTCGGTCTGGGCGCTTTGGTCGGTCTGCGGGTTCTGGTCGGGCTGTGCGGCCTCGGCGGACTGCGTGGCCAGTTTCACCTGCTTGGCCAGCGCGGCCCGCTCGATGGAGAGCTTGACTCCCTTCGGGTCGGGGCGGACGGCGCCGACGAAGCTGGCACGGCGCCAGGCCTCGAGCTTCTCCACCTTGACCACATCGCCGGTGTGCGGGGCGTGGACCATGTAGCCGGGCTTGGTGATCATGCCGACATGGCCGAGGCCGTGGAAGAAGACCAGGTCACCCGGCCTGAGGTCCTTCCAGGCGATCTTCCTGGAGAACGCGTTGTACTGCTCGGCGGCGGTGCGCGGCAGGTGGATCCCCGCGGCGCCGTACGCGCGGAGCATCAGGCCGGAGCAGTCGAAGCCGCCGTTGCCGGTGCCGCCCCAGACGTAGGGTACGCCGCGCTTGGACAGGGCCCACCGCATCGCCTTGCGCCAGGCGGGGACTTTTTTCCTGACCTCGGGGGAGGTGCCGGGCAGGGAGGTGGTCGTGGGTTCCGGTGAGGGGAGGGGGGTGTCGGTCGAGACGAGAGGGGAGGGGGCCGGGTTTGAGATTTCCGAGTTCGGGGCGGGGGATGCGAGGAAGAATCCGGCCTGGGTGAGGGCGGGGGAGGGGGCCGCGAGCGGGGAGTCTGCCAGCGCGAGGGCGGGGGTCGCGAACACGGTGGCGCCGGTGACGATCAGGGTCAGGACACGGGGGTAAGTCTTGCCGGTCAGGATCGTTCCTTCCATAAGGCCGGCCGGGTGAGCTGTCGGGCTCGGGCGTGGAGGTCGCCCTACGGCGCGAGAGAGCGCCGACTCGCCCCAAGGGGCCCGTGTTGAGAGAGGCCGGGGCGGGCTCCGCGAGACGGAGTGCGGCCCGGACGCCTCGCGGGCCCCGGAAGTGGTTCCCCGGCTCCGCGCAGGCCGGAAAAGGGGGGTGGCCTGCGCGAATTAGGCGACGATGCGAATGGCCAGGACCTTAACGAAACGGTCAAAAGATCGCAAATAGGACAAAATTCATAAGCCTTGCTCAGGGAAGATGTGTCCGATGGGTGAGATTGGTGTTCGATTGACGAGACAGACCGGTAGGGTGCGGTCATGGATTCGCGCAACATTCGCCTGGCTGTGATCCCCGGAGACGGGATCGGGACCGAGGTCGTCACCGAGGGCCTGAAGGTCCTCGAAGCCGTCGGCACGAAGGTGGAGACCACCGGCTACGACCTGGGGGCCAAGCGGTACCACAGGACCGGCGAGGTTCTCCCCGAGCCGGTTCTCGACGAGCTGCGCGGATACGATGCGATCCTGCTCGGCGCGGTCGGCGACCCCAGCGTGCCGCCGGGCATCCTGGAGCGCGAGCTGCTGCTCAAGCTCCGTTTCGAGCTCGACCACTACGTCAACCTGCGCCCGGTCAAGCTCTTCCCCGGCGTCGAGACGCCGCTGGGCAAGGCGCGCCCCGAGGACATCGACATGGTCGTCATCCGTGAGGGCACCGAGGGCCTCTACGCGGGCGCGGGCGGCGTGCTGCGCCGTGGCACCCCGCACGAGATCGCCACCCAGGAGTCGCTCAACACCGCCCACGGTGTCGAGCGCGTCGTCCGCTACGCCTTCGAGAAGGCGCTCAGCAGGCCGCGCAAGAAGCTGACCCTGGTCCACAAGACCAACGTCCTCACCTTCGCCGGTGACCTCTGGGCCCGCACCGTCGACCGGGTCAGCCTGGAGTACCCCGACGTCACGACCGACTACTCCCACATCGACGCCGCCTCGATGTTCTTCGTCAACCAGCCCGAGCGGTTCGACGTGATCGTCACCGACAACCTCTTCGGCGACATCATCACCGACATCGGCGCCGCCATCGCCGGCGGCATCGGCCTGGCGGCCAGCGGCAACGTCAACCCCGACCGCACCTCGCCCAGCATGTTCGAGCCGGTCCACGGCAGCGCCCCCGACATCGCGGGCCAGGGCAAGGCCGATCCGACCGCGACGATCCTGTCGGTCGCCATGCTTCTGGACCACCTCGGCCTTGCCGAGGAGGCAGCCAGGGTCGAGCAGGCCGTGGCCGACGACCTGGTCGAGCGCCTGACCGGCCGGGCCGGGCGGACCACCCACGAGATCGGTGACGACATCACCGCCCGAGTAGCCGGCTGAGGAAGCCGCCTACCCGACCTCAGACGCGCCTGGCGGCTCTTCGGAGCCGCCAGGCGCGTCTTTTTTCGTTCGGCCCCATCCGGCACTGCCGGGTTTCGACATAGATGCAGTAGTTTCCCGTTATCTGGTCCATCGCAGAATGGACTCAGGTGCAGTCCGTCACAAAGAGAAGGATCTCCGTCATGACCACCGCTCAGAAGCTCAGCTTCGACGTGCAGCTCTCCGACCACGCGCGCACCGCGGCCGAGCGAGAGCAGGTACTGGCGAGTCCCGGATTCGGTCAGTCCTTCACCGATCACATGATCTCTATCGACTACACGGAGGGGGAGGGCTGGCACGACGCGCGGCTCATGCCGTACGGTCCGCTCAGCCTCGACCCGGCGACCGCGGTCTTCCACTACGCCCAGGAGCTCTTCGAGGGGCTGAAGGCCTACCGTCAGGAGGGCGGCGCGATCGCCTCCTTCAGGCCGTACGCCAACGCCGCCCGCTTCAACCAGTCGGCGGCGCGGATGGCGATGCCGGAACTGCCGCAGGAGACGTTCGTCGGGTCACTGGAGCTCCTCGTCCAGACCGATCGCGACTGGGTCCCCACGACCTCGGGCCACAGCCTCTACCTGCGCCCCTTCATGATCGCCACGCAGGCCGCGCTCGGCGTGAACTACCCCTCCAAGTCCTACCGCTACATGGTGATCGCCTCGCCCGCGGCGGCCTACTTCGGCGCGGACAAGGCCGTCTCGGTCTGGCTGTCCACCGAGTACACCCGCGCCGCCCCCGGCGGCACCGGCTTCGCCAAGTGCGGAGGCAACTACGCCGCGGCCTTCGTCGCGCAGCGCCAGGCCGTCGAGCAGGGCTGTGACCAGGTCGTGTGGCTCGACGCGAACGAGCACCGCTACGTCGAGGAGATGGGCGGAATGAACCTGTTCTTCGTCTACGGCGACCGCCTGCTCACCCCGGCCCTCACCGGCACCCTGCTGCCCGGCATCACCCGCGACTCGATCCTCGCCCTCGCCGCCGACCTCGGCCTGACCGCGGAGGAGGGGCGCCTGTCGATCGAGGAGTGGCAGGCGGGCTGCGAGTCCGGCGAGCTGACCGAGGTCTTCGCCTGCGGCACGGCCGCGGTCGTGACCCCTGTCGGCTCGATCAAGGGCGCCGACCGCGCCTGGACCGTCGGCGACGGCACCCGGGGGCCCGTCACCGCCAGGATCCACGAGGAACTGGTCGGCATCCAGTACGGCTCCCGCCCCGACACCCACGGCTGGGTCCACAAGATCTGCTGATGCGACGACCACGGATCTTCACCGTGTTCGAGACGTTCCCCGGCGAGCGATGACATGGCTCTGACCGGCGCCGAGGAGCGACGTGTGATCCGGTGAACGTTCCGGGGCGCGGCGGTACCCCTGTGGAAGGAAAGCCCGGCCCCCATCGGCCGGGCTTTCCTCGTCGGCGGTTCTACGTCCCGGGCAGACTGCTGGTGTCGATGGTGAGGTTCCACGGCTCCGGCAGCTCTATGAAGCCACCGAACTTGGTGATGACCTCTTGCTGGTATCCCTTGTGATTGGGACGGCTGAGCAGGCGCACCTGCTCCTCGAAGACGTCGATGACGAGATAGAGCGGTACGCCCGCCTGCGCGCAGTTGCGCGGCTTGATGACGTGATCGTCGTTGACGCTGCTCGGGGAAACCACTTCCACCGCGAGGAGGGTGACGTCGCCGTAAACCTCGTTCCTGTCCCACATCCTGGGGTTGGCCGGCACGACGGTGAGGTCGGGACGGTATCGATCGGCCTGTGGGCCGAGGTGGAGTTTGATGTCGGGCCAGATCTTCCACCCTCGTTCGGTCACGACGCCGGCGAGCTGCATGAGGATCCAGAAGACGATGTTGTTGTGGGTATCGGTGGGCAACTCCCTCACCACGATCCGGCCGTCGATGAGCTCGACACGTCGATCGGGCCAGCTTTCGCACATCTCCGGGAGCCGCCTCGCAAGCTCGGTGGGAGGGTCCTCTTGCGGCGGCTTTGTGGTCGGTCGGTCCAGGACTTTGGCCATGCCTTCATCATCCCCTCCGAGCGAGTGGGCGCAACGTGTTTGACACGCAACCCAAAGTAACCGTAAAGATTCCCGCTCGCCTGTGGTTCGGAGAAGTTCTCGTCAGTGCTTTCGAATCATGGTGAGGCCGTCGGCGATCGGGAGCATCAGCGAGCTCACCCGGCTGTCGGCCGTGACCAGGTCGTTGAACTCGCGGATGCCCCTGGTGGCCTGGTCGTCGACGGTGGGGTCGGCGACGCGCCCCTTCCACAGGGTGTTGTCGATCAGGATCAGGCCGCCCGGTGCGAGACGGGACATCAGGATCTCGTAGTAGACGGGGTAACTGGGCTTGTCGGCGTCGATGAACGCCAGGTCGACGGGGTGATCCTCGGGAAGCTCCCGCAGCCGTTCCGCGGCCGGCCCGATCCTGAGCTCGATGCGCTCGGCGATGCCCGCCTTCTCCCAGTAGCGCCTGGCGATCGCCGTCCAGTCCTCGCTGATGTCGAAGCAGGTCAGCCTGCCGACGGGGCCGAGCCCTCTGGCCAGGCAGATGGAGGAGTAGCCGGTGAAGGTCCCCACCTCGACCACGTTCTCCGCGTGGCTGAGCTGGACGATCATGGTGAGAAACCGCCCCTGGTCCGGAGAGATCTGCATGCCCGCCCTGTCGCCGGTCACCTCCCGGGTCTCCAGGGCGAGCGCGTCGAGGACGTCGTCGGGCAGGGTGGTGTGCGCGAGCAGATACTGCCCGACGGCCGGGTCCAGATAAGTCGCCTTCATGCGACCCATTCTTGCTGGTCAGGTCCAGTCCGTGCGAGCGGTTCGCGCTATGCGCCGACCCCGTGTCCACGGGACACGTGTCCCGGATACTGAGATCAATGTGTCAAGTGGTGGCGGTGTGTGGCAGACTCCGAAGCATCATGTTCTACGGTCTGCTCATTATCGGCAGGCGCGCTGGCTGACAAGGGACACCGCCAGCGCGCAGACCTCTCACGTCCGTGAGGGGTTTTTTTGTTTCTCGAAGCCGAATGAGCGCGCGGCGAATCATCGAAAACCCGCGAAGGAGACTGATATGGCTGATGACCGCTTCCACGTGTACGACACGACACTCCGTGACGGCGCCCAACAGGAGGGCCTCAACCTCACGGTGGTCGACAAGCTGGCCATCGCGCGCCACCTGGACGGTCTCGGTGTCGGTTTCATCGAGGGCGGCTGGCCGGGCGCCAACCCCAAGGACACAGAGTTCTTCAGACGGGCTCAAACAGAGCTCGATCTGAAACACGCGCAGCTCGCCGCGTTCGGCGCAACCCGCCGAGCCGGTGTGAAGGCGGCCGACGACCCGTTGGTGGCCGCGCTGCGCGAATCCGGCGCGCCGGTCGTGACCCTTGTCGCCAAGAGTCACGACCGGCACGTGGAGCTGGCCCTTCGCACGACTCTCCAGGAGAACCTCGCGATGATCCGCGACACGGTCTCTCACCTTCGTGCGGAGGGCCAGCGAGTCTTCCTCGACGCCGAGCACTTCTTCGACGGCTACACGTCCAACCCAGCCTACGCGCTCGAGGTCCTGCGCACCGCCGCTGAGGCGGGCGCCTCGGTCATCGCCCTGTGCGACACCAACGGCGGCATGCTTCCCGACGAGCTCGCCGAGGTCGTCCACGCCGCGGTCCAGACCTCGGCCAGGGTCGGCATCCACTGCCACGACGACACCGGCTGCGCCGTGGCCAACACCCTGGCCGCGGTGAAGGCGGGCGCCACCCACGTGCAGGGATGCGCCAACGGGTACGGCGAGCGCTCCGGCAACGCCAACCTGTTCACCGTGGTGGCCAACCTCCAGCTCAAGCGGGGCTTCGACCTCGTCCCGCAGGAGGCGCTCGCGGACATGACCCGCATCGCGCACGCGATCACCGAGGTCACCAACGTCACCCCGAACTCGCACGCCCCCTACGTGGGCGTCTCCGCCTTCGCGCACAAGGCCGGGCTGCACGCCAGCGCCATCAAGGTCGACCCCAACCTCTACCAGCACATCGACCCGGCCCAGGTCGGAAACGACATGCGCATGCTCGTCTCCGACATGGCGGGACGCGCCTCCGTCGAGCTCAAGGGGCGGGAACTCGGCTACGAGCTGTCGCCGGAGACCTCGCGTGAGCTGGTCGAGCGCGTCAAGGACCTGGAGTCGAAGGGCTACACCTTCGAGGCCGCGGACGCCTCCTTCGAGCTGCTGCTCCGCGACACCGTCGCGGGCGAGCGCAGGCGCCACTTCGAGGTCGAGTCGTGGCGGGTGATCGTCGAGCGGACCCGCGGCGGCGAGCTGGTCAGCGAGGCCACCGTCAAGCTGCACGCGAAGGGGGAGCGGATCGTCGCGACCGGTGAGGGCAACGGCCCGGTCAACGCCCTGGACAAGGCGGTGCGGCTCGGACTCGAAAAGCTCTACCCCGAGCTGTCCGCCGTCGAGCTGATCGACTTCAAGGTGCGGATCCTCGAGGGCACCCACGGCACGGACGCGGTCACGCGCGTGCTCATCACCTCCAGCGACGAGACCACCGAGTGGGCGACCGTCGGCGTCGACGAGAACATCATCGAGGCCTCCTGGCAGGCGCTTGAGCAGGCCGTCACCTACGGCCTGCTCAGGGCGGGCCACGCCGCCGACTGACCGGCGGGAGAAACGAAGGAGGAGGGGGGTACGGCCCGGCCGTACCCCCCTCCTCCTTTTTCGAAGCTCCCGGCCTCGCGGACCTCAGGACAGGTCGGCGCCCGAGGCCGTGAAGCTCACCTGCCCCTTCGGCGTCTGCAGGCGCACCTTGCCGCCCGAGCAGGAGACGGAGGGGTTGTCCGTTCCCGGCACCACGACGGTGAGCAGCGCGCTCTCCGAGGCGGGGGAGAGGACCGCGGGCGCAGCCTGCTTCTGCAGGTAGGCGGGGGAGACCCAGCCCTGGTACGGGCTCTGCTGGCCGTTGACGACCCGCTGCCCGCCGACCGGTCTGCAGGACGGCATCGACAGCTGGACCAGTGTCGCCTTCCACCCCGTCTTGTCCTTGACCACGACCCGGCCGCCGCCGTTCGAGACGGTGGACAGCTCGCGCGCGAAATGCCAGACGTTGCTCACCTTGGAACCCGAGGGAACGGTGTCCAGCACGGCCATCAC
Source organism: Streptosporangium sp. NPDC051023 (assembly GCF_040689595.1). Lineage (NCBI taxonomy): Bacteria > Bacillati > Actinomycetota > Actinomycetes > Streptosporangiales > Streptosporangiaceae > Streptosporangium > Streptosporangium sp. NPDC051023. Next base: position 81,686 of record NZ_JBFBCE010000023.1, read on the forward strand.
GTCCTGCTCGTGGTTGACCAGCACGGAACGGGTTCTCGGCACGCCGTACGCCTTGTCGGTCAGCCGGTAGCTCTGCCTGTCCTCCTTGATCGAGGACCTGCTCAGCGCGGTGGCCGTCCTGCCCCTGAACCCGGCGCCGACAACGGCGGAGGTGTTGTGCGCCTCGGACGACATCGTCCATCGCCGGTAGCCGGTGTCCTCGTAGGAGTGGAAGCCCACGTCCACCAGGACGTCCCGGCCCTGCGCGTAGTAGGTCACGCCCAGGTGGTCCTCGTGGCCGTGGAACTTCAGGCCGGGACCGAACCGGATGGAGTAGAACGCCGACCCCGGGTCGTCCCAGGCGGTGCGCCCGTAGACGTAGCCGTTGCCGAACACCTGCACCGTCTTGTTGGGGTGGACGTATCCGACGGGCCGCACGTCCGCGCCGCCGTCACCGATCGGGACCATGAACCCGTTCGGCTGGGTCGAGTGGGAGATGAAGTCCTCCAGCGACTCCCAGCGCCTGCTGATCTCGGCGGGGACCTTCCTGCCGCACTCCTCGATGCGCTCCATCGCGACCTTGAGCCGCTCATAGACGTAGATCGCGTACCGGGGAGCCTGCTCGCGCAGCACTCCCTGGGAGTCGACGTCCAGCTTGACCGTGCCGGTCAGCCGCTTGAGCGCGAGACTGGACCATCCCTCGTGACCGTACCGGCAGCCGATGCCGAGCAACGCGATGTCCTGGTCCATCCCGTGGTTGTGGCCCTTCTCATACAGGGCCGGGTCGGCCAGCACCTTGGCGTGCTCGGCCAGGCTCTTCGACAGCCAGGACTCGTTGACGTGCTTGCTGAGACAGACCAGCGCGGGGGCGCGCAGCGCGATCGGGTGCTCCTGCCAGGCGTACGCGCTGGCCTTGGGCCCGCCGCCACGAGGGTTGTCCGCCACCCAGTCCTTGGCGATCTCGGTGGCCCTGCTCAGGTAGGCCTTCTCCCCGGTGGTCTCGTAGTCGGCGACCAGGCGGCCCATCCAGCGAAGCGAGTGGAAGACCATGCTCCAGGAGCGGTTGTGGTACGGATCGGTACGCCAGTCGACGTCCTTGCCGACCTTCACCGGAGGCAGGCCGACGAACTCGACCTCACCGGCCATGATGTCCGGTGAGGTGGGAGTCGCGGGCAGCCAGTCTCCCTGGCACTCGGCCGTACGTTTGATCTTGTCCGCTGCCTCCGCGGGGCCGGCCGTCGCGCCGCAGGTCACGACGAGGATGAGCGAGAGAGCCAATGCCGTGGCGCGACGGCGTACGGGGTGTCGCTTTGCGCCGCCTGCGGCGTCGCGGGCTCGGGCGCCCCAATGCCGGCGGCTTCCCTCGTCGCTCATCCGCTCCGCTCCTTCGCTCCTCAGCCTGGCCACCGGCGCGTCCAAGCCACGACCAGTCCCGGTTATCGGCGCGCCAAGCCGATTCGGTCACTGGTGTGCCCAAGTCACTTCCGCCACTGGCGCGTTTGAGTCGGGCTAGTTTAGCGGTGTGCGCGGGCGATCTCGGTGCTCGCCCAGATGTTGGGGCGGGGGAGGGGGCCGCCGGTTTCGGCGGCGATGGTCCACTCGGAGGTGGTGGCCACCGAGGCGAAGTTGGAGTCCATCACCACCAGCACGTGGTTGTGCAGTTCCTCGGCCGTCACGGTGCCCGCGCGGTTGGACATGGCCACGGTGCCGGTCGCGTCGGACAGGAACTCGACCGTCAGACCGAGGTGGGCGGCGTCGCGGGCGGTCGACTCGTCGCAGTTCTGCGTCATGTATCCGACGATGGTCAGGGTGTCGACCTCCTGGGAGGCCAGCCACTCGGCCAGGTCCGTCCTGGCGAAGGCCGAGGCCAGCGACTTCTCCAGCAGATGGTTGTACGGCCTGTGCCCGACCTCCTCGTGCAGCTCCCAGGACCGGCTTCCCGCCGCGAACAGCGGAGACTCGGCGGGGGCCGTGTGCTTGACCACGATCACCGGGATGCCGTGCTCGTGAGCGGTGTCCATGGCGGTGAGGATGTTGGCCAGGCTCTCCTCGCGCGGGGGGTGGGCGATCGGCAGGTTGCCGGTGAAATACTCGTTCTGGACGTCGATGACGATCAGCGCTCGCTTCATGTGTCCAGCCTGGCGAGGTGAGCCGTACCGGCGTGATAGCGCTCTCAGCCATCCAGCGTGAGAATCACGCCAGTGCTGATGGTGGACGCGCCCGAGCCACACCCCATTCCGGACAAGACGGCTGTTGAGCCCAGAACGCTCGGTGGGGCTACCGAAGGGCTGGCTGGGGGGCTGGGTTTCCGAAGGTTTCCCGGTAGGTGGTCGGGGACACTCCAACCTGGCGGCGGAAGTGGGGCCGCAGGGCCACCGCCGAGGTGAAGCCCACGCTGCGGGCGATCAGCTCGACCGGTTCTCTCGTCGTCTCCAGCAGTCTCTGCGCGTGCAGGATCCGCTGGTGGAGCAGCCACTGGGTGGGGGTGGTGCCGGTGACCTGGCGGAAGCGCCGGTCGAAGGTGCGGCGACTCATCATGGCATGGGCGGACAGGGCGTCCACGCTGAGCTCGCGGTCCAGGTGGCGCAGGGCCCATTCAAGGGTCTCGCCGAATGGGTCACCGGTCGCCGGAACCGGCACCGGATGGTCGATGTACTGCGCCTGCCCGCCCGCCCTGTGCGGCGGCACCACCAAGGACCTGGCGATGTCGTTGGCCAGCTCCTGGCCGTATGTCCTGCGGACGAGATGAAGGCACAGGTCGATGCCGCCCGCGCTCCCCGCAGAGGTCAGCAGGTCGCCCTCGTCCACGTACAGCACGTCGGGCTTGACCTGGATCCGCGGGTACGTCGAGGCGAGCAGCGGGGCGTAGCGCCAGTGGGTCGCGGCGGGGCGCCCGTCCAGCAGCCCCGCGGCGGCCAGCACGAACGTGCCGAGGCAGAGGCCGACGACCGTCGCACCCCTGTCGTGGGCTCCGCGCAGGGCCTCCAGCGCCTCCGGAGCGGGCGGGCGGACGAGTGGGTTCCGCCAGGTCGGCACGATCACCAGATCGGCCTCGTCCACGGCGCCCAGGTCGTACGGCGCGGACAGGGCGATGCCCGCGTCCGTCCGGACGGGGCCCCCCTCCGCGGCCACCACACGCACGTCGAACTCCGGCACCCCGCTCCGCCGTTCGCCGAAGACCGCGATCGGCACCGAGGCCTCGAACAGCGGGATCTCGTCGAACAACACCACGGCGATCGTCCTGAACCCCATGGCGGAATCCTATCGACAGTTGTCCTCCCGGCCACTCGTAAGCCGTACAGAGGCGCGACAGGCTGGGCACATGAAATTCGCCGACATCGCGATTCCCGAGACCGCAGCAACCCGCGCCGCCCTGGAGGTGGCGACCGCCTACTGCTCGCCCGCGCTGCTGAACCACTCCGTGCGGGCCTACCTGTGGGCGGCGGCGTATGCCGGGATGAACGACATCGTCTTCGACGCCGAACTGCTGTACGTCTCCTCGATGCTGCACGACATCGGGCTGGTCAAGGAGTTCGACAGTCACACCGTGCCGTTCGAGGAGGCGGGGGGCCATCTCGCGTGGGTTTTCTGCACTGCGGCAGGGTGGCCGGTGGAACGGCGCGTGCGCGCCTCGGAGGTGATCGTTCATCACATGTGGGACAAGGTGGACGTCACGGAGGACCCCGAGGGGCACCTGCTGGAGCTGTCCACCGGATTGGACATCTCGGGCAGGCGCCCCGAGGCCTTCCCCGCAGAGCTCAGAGCCGAGGTGCTGGAGCACTATCCCCGTCTCGGCATCGGTCAGGAATTCGTCTCCTGCTTCAGAGACCAGGCCGAGCGCAAGCCGGACAGCCTGGCCGGACAGTTCGTGCGAACCGGCTTCGCCGAACGCGTCGCGGCCAACCCCCTGGACAACTGACCCCCGAGGCCGCTGCCCCACCGTCGCCTACGACTCGTCCTTGGGGCCGGTGCTCTGAACCACTTCGAACGACCAGAGCGTGGACCCGGTCGCGGCGGGGCCACTGCCGTGACCGTGTCCCTGACCGGGCTGCTGCCCGTGTCCGTGACCCTGTCCCTGCGAAGCCGCGTCCGAGGCCGCCTGGGCATGACCTCGCTGGAAGGCCTGGCTCTCCGTCCACCGCGTGAAATCCTCCTCGGACCTCCAGCGGGTGTAGACGAGGTACTGGTCGGTGCCCTCCTGCGGGCGGAGCAACTCGAACCACTCGAAACCGTCAGCCGACTCAACTATCCCGGCCCGCCCGGAGAAGCGACGCTCCAGCTCCTCGCGCTGTTCAGCGGGGACGGTCAGCACATTGATCTTCACAACGCTCATAAAGCCATCCTGCCCCACCCCCGCCTCCCCCTCACGAGCAACCCGACCAAGAAATCCACCCGAGGAATCCGTCCAGGCAACTATCTGACCCTGCGGGAGTGCGACGGGCCCTCCAGGCTGACCCTGGCGATGGCGGGTACATGGTCCCGTTCCAGGGTCTGGCGCATATGCGGGATGGCGTAGCCGCTGAGCTGTTCGCGGACCGCGCTCATCGGGGCCTTCTCGTCGGCGACCACGCGCAGCCGTACGGCGGGGTGTTCCTTCGTGCCGATCATCGAGGCGCTGGCGCTCAGGATCGCTGGGTGGGAGCCGACCTCGTCGGCGATCGCGTTGGCGACGGTTGAGGTGCGGACGTCGGTGATCCCGCCCGAGCCGCTCTCCAGGCGGAAGTCGCCCAGCCTGTCGCGCCGTCCCTGGACCAGTAGCCAGCGCAGTCCGAACAGGGCGAGCACGATCGCCGCCGCGGCGATCACCCACCACAGCCACGGGTCGTAGCGGGCGAAGACCGCCCGTACCGGGTCATTGACCAGCGGTTCCCCGCCGGGGGCCATGGTCTGTGGCAGGGCGTGCGCGCCGCGGGCGAGCGTGTAGCCACCGAGGAGTGTCAGCAGCAGCCCCATGATGAGCAGTCCCAGCCTGTTGCCCCGCCCCGTCTTCCTGTCCATGGTGATCACTTTCCTCGCAGGTTCACGCGTACGGGATAGTCCTTCAGCGGGCCGAGCGCGGCGATCCGCTCGACCACGGTCCGCTGTACGGCCTCGACCAGCCCGGCGGGTTCCCGCAGCGGGCTGTGGGCCGTCACCTCGGCGGTCTTGCCCCGGAGTCTCACCCGGGCGTGGTCGATCCCGGGCACCTGTTCCGCCGCGTGGGCCAGGGCGCGGGTGAAGCTCCTCGGCTGCATGCCGATGATCAAATCGGGATCTCCGGTCCTGACCGGGATGAGCCTCGGCCGTCCCGGCACGATGGCGAGCAGCACCAGCAGCAGGCCGAGCGCGGTGATCACGCCCGCGCCCAGCAACACCCCCGGATCGTCCCATGTGGTCGAGGACGCCCAGGCGAGCAGGCGGTCGTACGGTATCCAGCGCAGCGGGCGGCCGAGCAACGCGGAGATCACCTCCGCGGCCACGACGACGCCCGCCACGGTCATCAGCGCGGCGGTGATCACAGCGGGGACCACCCGGCGCGGACGGAAGGCCCTGACCGCCGCCCTGTCCGCTCTGGGATTCCTCGGAACCCGCGGGGCGACGGGCGGCGTGGTCGCCTCCGCGACCTCCGCGCCGGGTGCGGTCGGAGTCTCAGGGGCGGGACCCGTCCCGGAGACAGGATCCGGGACGGGCCTTTCCCCCGAGGTGGGGACTGGCGGGCCGGGAAGAGGGACGGTGTCCTCCTCCGAGGCGGGGACCGGTGGTTCCGAGGGAGGGAGGGTCATCCTTCGTCCTCCTGTGAGGCGGGGACCGCTCCGGGGATGTCGGTGTCGCCGGCCTGGGAGGAGGGAGCCGCTCCGGTCGTGTGGGTGTCGTCCTCCTGTGAGGCGGGGACCGCTCCGGTCACGTCGATGTCGATCTGGCCGACGGTCAGACCGGTCAGCGCGCGGACGCGTTCGCCGACGTGCCGCCGGATCTCCTCGGCCATCCGCAGAAGCGGGGCCGGATACTCCACGGACACCTCAAGCTCCAGCAGGGCGAGGCCTCCGTCGACGGTGGCGTGGGTGTGTCCCCCGAAGGTCAGCGGCCCCCGCTCGCGGACCTCACGCACCCGCGCCACCTCCCCGGCCGCACGGGCCGCGATGCGCGAGACGACCCGCGCGGGGATGTCCGTCCTGCCCCGCAGCTCCGCCGGTACGGCGGTCCGTACGGGCGGGGCGGTCCCGGACGGCCACGACGCCGGAGCCGTGCCTGAAGGGGAGACGCTCCCGGCCCGCTGCGTGGGGAGGCCGGGTACGCCGGCGGACGTCTCCGCGGACGTGGGGTGGTGTTCGACCGGTGTGGTCATCGTCGCCTCGGGGCCAGCCGTGACACGTCGATCTCGCCGCCCTCCGCGATGCGACCGATGAGGAAGCCGACGGCGCCCAGGACGAGCACCAGCAGGAAGGCGCCGAGGCCGCCGAAGGCCGCCGCGAAGCCCAGCGCGGTGCCGACGGACAACCCCATCACCGACCAAATTGGGAACTGGTTCATTGCATACCTCCGATATGCACGTTCACGGCCCGATCGCCCACCAGTGGCGCGAGTGCGGCCCGCACCTCGTCGGCGATCTCCGGCAGCGGCCGTCCCGGCTGGACGACGACGGAGACCTCGACCTCGTCCTCGCGCAGGGCGACGCCGGAAACCCGTTCTCCCGGCAGGTAGGTCGCCACGGTCCCGAAGGGGCCACCGGACAGGTCGGCCACGTCGGGGCAGCGCCGTACGGCCTCTGCTATCTCGTGCGCGAGCTCGCTCACTGGACGCGCGGCCCCGCCTCGGCCTGGTCCGTCCTGCCCCCGCCCTCTCTGTCCTGCTCGGGCAGGTGGACGTCGTCTACCTTGATGTTGACCTCGGTGACCTCGAGTCCGGTCATGCGCTCGACCCCCGTGATCACATTGCGGCGCACCGAGGCGGCGAGGTCGGGGATGGCCACGCCGTACTCGACCACCAGGTCGAGGTCGACGGCCGCCTGCCGTTCGCCCACCTCGACGGACACGCCCTGCGTCGCGGTGCTCTTGTCGCCGCCGACCATGCCGCGGACCGCGCCCAGCGCTCGTGCGGTACCGACACCCATGTTGTAGACGCCGGAGACCTCCCTGGCCGACAGGCCCGCGATCTTCGCCACGACTCCGCTGTCGATGCTGGTGGTCCCCTTGGGGGTCACCAGGCCCCCCTGGCCCGTGGCGACGTCGGTCCGAGCCCGCGGCGCCGGGTTCTCTGGCCTGTTCACCGTGTTGGCTTCGGTCACGTCGATTCCCTCCCCCGAGGGGAAGACGTTCTGCTTCCCCGGAAGTTTCCTATGGCTCCTAATACCCCCCATATGAACAGCAATCAGCACATACTGCTTCTTAGGGCAAGCCTTTGTGTGAGCGTTTGGGGATTTTAGTGATCTTTTTGGATATATGTGCTTTATGCGTGCTTCGTGGTGTTTGGTGGGGTGTTCGGCGCTGACGGGACGGTCCGGTGGGACCCGGGGCCCGACTAGCCTTGTCATGTGCGTATAGCGAGGTTCTCCACAGGTGAGGGTGTCGGCTTCGGCGTGGTCGAGGGCGGGCCAGGCGAAGAGTTCATCTCGGCGATCTCTGGGCATCCGTTCGGCCCGATCCAGCTCACCGGCGAGCGTCACTCGCTCTCGCAGGTCAAGCTGGTCGCGCCCATGCTGCCCAGCAAGGTCGTCGCGATCGGCAAGAACTACGCCGACCATGTCCGCGAGATGGGCGGAGACGTCCCCGACGAGCCGCTGGTCTTCCTCAAGCCGTCCACCTCGGTGATCGGCCCAGGAGAGGCCATCGCCTACCCGGTCGGGCTGAGCAGCAGGGTCGACTACGAGGGTGAGCTGGCGGTGGTCATCGGCAGGCTCTGCCGGGAGGTCCCCGCCGAGCGGGCCCACGAGGTCATCTTCGGTTACACCTGCGCCAACGACGTCACGGCGCGGGACCTGCAGAAGAAGGACGTGCAGTTCACCCGGGCGAAGGGCTTCGACACCTTCTGCCCGCTCGGCCCGTGGATCCAGACCGAGCTGGACGCCGCCGACGTGGGCATCACCACGACGGTCAACGGCGAGGTCAGGCAGAGCTCCCACACCTCCAAGCTCATATACGACATCCCCGCGCTGATCGCTCACGTGAGCGCGGTCATGACCCTGATCCCCGGTGACGTCATCCTGACCGGGACACCCGAAGGGGTCGGCCCGCTGGACGTCGGCGACGAGGTCAGCGTCGCCATCGAAGGAATCGGCACTCTCACCAACCGGGTGGTCTCCCGTGATTAGGGTTCGTTTCGCTCCGTCCCCCACCGGCATGTTCCACGTCGGCGGCGCTCGTTCCGCGCTGTTCAACTGGGCGCTGGCCGAACAGGCCGGGGGCAGGTTCGTGCTGCGCATCGAGGACACCGACGCCGCGCGCAACCGCCCCGAGTGGACGGAGGGCATCATCTCCGCGCTGGCCTGGATCGGCATCAACGGCGACAACCCGGTCTTCGAGGGGCCCTACTTCCAGTCGGCCTACGAGGAGCAGCACCGGGAGGCGATCGCCAAGCTGGCCGCGGACGGCCGCGCCTACTACTGCACCTGCACCCGCGACGAGGTGAAGGCCCGCACCGGCTCCGAGCACCAGGGCTACGACGGCTTCTGCCGCGACCGGGGCCTGACCGAGGGCGCGGTGCGTTTCCGCACCCCCGACGAGGGCGTCACCGTGATCGAGGACCTGGTCCGCGGCACGGTCGAGTTCCCCAACAACGCGATGGAGGACTTCGTCATCGCGCGGGCCGACGGCTCCCCGCTGTTCGTCCTCGCCAACGTGGTCGACGACGTCGAGATGCGCATCAGCCACGTGGTCCGCGCCGAGGAGCACCTGTCGAACACGCCGAAGCAGCAGCTGCTCTGGGAGGCGCTCGGCGTGACTCCGCCCGTGTGGGCGCACGTGCCGGTCATCGTCAACGAGAAGCGCCAGAAGCTCTCCAAGCGCCGGGACAAGGTCGCGCTGGAGTCCTACCGCGACGAGGGCTACCTCGCCGAGGCGATGGTCAACTACCTGATGCTGCTCGGCTGGGGGACCGGCGAGGACAGGGAGATCATGCCCTGGTCGGAGATGATGCCGAGGTTCAAGCTGGAGGACGTCAATCCGTCCCCCGCCTTCTTCGACGAGAAGAAACTGCGCGCCTTCAACGGCGAGTACATCAGGGCGCTGCCGCTTGAGACCTTCATCGCCCGTTGCGAGCCCTGGCTCGAGCCCGACTGGGACCGTGAGACCTTCGCCAAGGTCGCCGAGCTGGCCCAGACCCGCCTCGCGGTCCTGTCCGAGATCACGGCGAACGTCGACTTCCTCTTCCTGCCCGAGCCTGTCTTCGACCAGGCGTCGTGGGACAAGGCCATGAAGACCTCCGCCGTGGAGATCCTCACCGGCTACCTCGCCCGTCTTGAGACGGTCAACATGGACCCCGAGTCGCTCAAGGTGGCGCTTGAGGAGGTCGGTGCCGAGCACGGCCTCAAGCTCGGCAAGGCGCAGGCCCCGGTCCGGGTGGCGATCACCGGGCGGACCGTCGGCCTGCCGCTGTTCGAGTCGATCGAGGCGCTCGGCAGGGAGCGCTCAGTCGACCGGATCCGCGCCGCGCTCGCCAGGCTCGAGGACGCCCGAGCCTGAGCCGGGGCGAGACCGGTTCGGGCGCGCCGAGGGCGTCGCCGTCAACAGAGCAAGCACGGCTCCCGCCGCCATCGCCAGCCAGACCCCGGTGACACCCACCAGGGAGCCGAGCGCGTAGGCGGCGGGAAGCTGGAGCGCGAAACCCGCCAGGGTGGCGACCAGCAGCCTGCCGCCCCTCCCGCTCGCCTGGAGCACCCCGCCCACGGCGATCAGGCCGCCGAAGGGGACGAGATACAGCGGCATCCAGCGCAGGAAGTCGGTGGCCGTCGCGGCCACCGAGGGGTCCTGGGTGAACAGGCCCGTCACGACCGGCGCGGTGAGGGCCAGCACCGCGGCGACGGCCAGCCCCGCCAGCAGGCCGTACCCGAGGGCGGGTCCCGCGTCGCCTGAGCGGGCCGTTTGGATCATCGTGGCTTGGCGGAGCGCGTAGAAGGCCATCACCCCGGCCAGCATGATCTTCATGCCGATGCCGTAACCGGCCAGGGACGCGACCCCGAACCCGCCGACCACCTCCACCGTGAGCATGCCGACGAGCGCCCTGGCCAGGAAGTCCCCCGACATGGGCAGGCCGATGCGGACGATCTCCAGAGCGTCGGCGCGGCTCGCGCCCGCCCGTGAGTCACGGGGCACCCGCCGTACGAGGAGGGTCAGGGACACGGCGAGCGCGGCCACGCGGGCCGCGACCGTCGCCCAGGCCGCGCCCTGGATCCCGAAGTCGAGCCCGTAGATGAACAGCGGGTCCAGGGCGGCCACCAGCGCGTTGCAGAGCAGCGCGGCGCGCATGGGAGTCCTGGTGTCCCCGCGCCCCTTGAAGATCCCGTCAGCGAGCGTCTGGGCGTAGAAGACGGGGATCCCGGCCAGGGAGACCAGATAGAAGTCCGCGGTCAGGCTCGCCGTCACCGCGTCGCCGGTGAAGAGATGGGCGAGCGGCTCCCGGAGCAGCACACCGGGGATCGCGACCGCCAGGCTCACGGCCGCCCACAGCAGCCATGCCGTACGGATCACCGGGGTGATCGGCTCCTGCCCGTCACGCCTGCCCACCAGAACGGTCGTCCCGGTTCCGACGGCGAGGACGACGCCGAGCGCGAGGTATTCGGTGGTGGTCGCGATCGTCACGGCGGCGACCGCCTGACCGCCGAGGCCGGAGACCCAGAACAGGTCGATCAGGCTGACCGCGACCACCGAGGTCAGCAGTTCCACATAGACGGGCAGGGCCAGGCGGATCAGTTTCACTTCATGCCTCTTTTCGAGTTATCTCGTTTAGAGGTATAGCGATACGATGCCGCCCATGGCAAGTGGCGACCTGACCCTGTCGATCCTGGGCCTTCTCGGTGAGGGGCCGATGCACGGCTATGAGCTCAAAAGCCGCATCCTCGAGCTGAGCGGTCACCTGCGGGCGGTCAGCGACGGCGCCCTCTACCCGGCGATCTCCCGTCTGGAGAAGGCCGGGCTGGTGGAGCGGCACGAGGAGGAGGGCGCGGGAGCGGCTCGCAGGCAGGTTCTCACCCTGACGGCGAAGGGAAGGCGAGAACTGCTGCGGCGGCTGGCGGAGCCCGCCGACCTCGACATCAGCGACCAGACCCGCTTCTTCGGCCTGCTGACCTTCCTGTCCCAGCTCCCCGACCGGGCGGCCCAGGCCGGGGTGCTCCGCCGCCGCCTCGACTTCCTGGAGACCCCGGCGGGATTCTTCTACCAGGACGGCAGGCCGCTACGTGCGGAGGAGGTCTCCGACCCCTTCCGCCAGGGCATGCTGCTGGTCGCCAGGGCCACAGGCACCGCAGAGAAACAGTGGCTGCGCCAGACCATCAAATCCCTGGACTGAGGAGCGAAGGAGCGACGAGGGAAGACGCCGGCACTGGGGCGCCCAAGCCCGCGACGCCGCCAGGCGGCGCAATCAGCAGAGCCCGCGGCGCTCCAGCAGCGGTTCGATGCGCGGGTCGCGGCCCCTGAAGTCGCGGAAGGCGTCCATCACGTCCATGGAGCCGCCCACTGACAGCAGGGTCGACCGGAAGTGGTCGCCGTTCTCGCGCCTGAGGCCGTCGTTCTCCTTGAACCACTCGACGCTCTCCGCGTCCAGCACCTCGCTCCAGATGTAGGAGTAGTAGCCGGCGCTGTAGCCGCCGACGCCGCTGGAGAAGATGTGTGCGAAGTAGTTGGTCCGGTAGCGCGGGCGGACCAGCTCGAAGGCGATCCCCGCGCGTTCCAGGGCCTCCGCCTCGAACGCCTCGGCGTCCTCGACGGTCTGGCCGGGGGCCAGCCTGTGCCAGGCCCAGTCGAGCAGCGCCGCGGCGAGATACTCCACGGTCGCGAAGCCCTGGTTGAACTTCTCCGCGGCCTTCATCTTCTCCAGCAGTTCGGCGGGCACCGGCTCGCCGGTCTCGTGGTGCCTGGCGAAGTTGGCGAGGACCGAGGGCCAGGTCACCCACATCTCGTTGACCTGGGAGGGGTACTCCACGAAGTCCCTGGGCACCTCGGTGCCGGAGACCCGGGGGAAGCGGACGTCGGAGAACAGGCCGTGCAGGGCGTGGCCGAACTCGTGGAAGGCGGTGGTGACCTCGTCGAAGGTCAGCAGCGTCGGGCCCTGCGAGGGCTTGGTGACGTTGAGGTTGTTCATCACCACCGGCAGGTCGCCGAACAGGTGCGACTGATCCACGAGGTTGTTCATCCACGCGCCGCCGCGTTTGGTGGGCCGCGCGTAGGGGTCGAACAGGAACAGGCCGAGCTGCGAGCCGTCGGCGTCGAACACCTCGAAGACCCGAACGTCCGGGTGATAGCCGGACAGGTCGTCCCGCGCGGTGAAGGTGACCCCGTACAGCTCGCCCGCGGCGTGGAAGACGCCGTCCCGCAGCACCCGGTTCAGCTCGAAGTACGGCCGCAGCTCGGCGCCGTCGAAGTCATAGCGTGACTTGCGCACCTTCTCCGCGTAGAACGACCAGTCCCACGGCTCGATGGGGAAGCCGGCCTGTTCCGCCAGTGCCTCGGCCTCCCGGCGGGCGTTGGCGACCGCGGGGCCGACCAACTTGCCGAGCATCTCCTCGACGGCTTCTGTGGTCTTGGCCGTCTGGTCGGCGACGGAGTAGGCGGCGTGGTCGGGGTAGCCGAGCAGGGCGGCCCGTTCGGCGCGGAGTCCGGCGAGCCTGACGGCCAGGCCGAAGTTCTCCGGTGCCCGGTTCACCGACAGCTCGTACAGCTTCCTGCGGGTCTCCCGGTCGGTCAGTTCGGCGAGGGCGGGCTGGTTGGTGAAGTTGAGCAGCGGAAGGACGTATTCGCCGTCCTTCTCGATCGCCTCGATCGTGCTCTCCGAGAGCCCGTCGAGCTTCGCGGCGTCCTCGACGACCAGCGCGGAGGCGGTCGAGGCCTTCAGCAGGTTCTGGGAGAAGGCGGTGGCGATCCTGGTCAGCTCCTCGTTGAGCTCCCTGAGCCGCTGCTGCTCGGTCTCGGTCAGGTCGGCGCCCGCCCTGACGAAGTCCACGCGGTACTTCTCCAGCAGCCACGCCTCCTCGGGGTCCTCGGTCGAGACCTGCTTGATCCGCTCGTAGAGCGGCCGGTTCAGCCGGATCGCGTCGCCGTGCTTGGTCAGCCTGGGGAAGATCTCCGTCTCGATCTCCCGGATGCGGTCGGTCGCATCCGAGGCGGCGACGCTGGAGAAGACGGTCGCCGTCCTGTGCAGGATCTGGCCGGAGAGCTCCAGCGCCTCGACGGTGTTCGCGAACGTCGCCGGGGCGGGGTCCGAGGCGATGGCCTCGATCTCCCGCAGTTGTTCGGCCATGCCGTGCTCGAAGGCGGGCAGGTAGTGCTCCTCCCGGATCTTCGCGAAGTCCGGCAACTTGTAGGGCAGCGTGCTGGGGGCGAAGAAGGGGTTCTCAGCCAAGGCGCGGGCTCCTCACGTGACGTTGGATCTCCTGCAGCAGCGTCGCACAGTGGCTCTCCCGAGGGCAGATGACGCCGCGGGGACAGCCGGTGGGCAGCTCCGGGACAGCTCCGGGACAGCTCTGAGACAGCGCCGGGACGACCCCGGAGCAGGGGCGGGACGCCGCCGGGATTGGGGGGCCGCCAATCGTTTTGGCCTTGGCCCCCAACCTGGGCTATTCTTTCGGAGTCGCCAGCGAGCCCCGCAAGGGGGTCAAGCGCGGTGGGGTATGGTGTAATTGGCAACACGGCTGATTCTGGTTCAGTTGTTCTAGGTTCGAGTCCTGGTACCCCAGCTGCAGCTCCTTAGGGAGCTGCTGCGGATTCCGTCTCACTGGAATCCGACGACAGTGTTCGCGGTCCCGTCGTCTAGTGGCCTAGGACGCCGCCCTCTCAAGGCGGTAGCGCCGGTTCGAATCCGGTCGGGACTACCACTGTCATCTTTGCAAGGCTCCGTCGTCTAGTGGCCTAGGACGCCGCCCTCTCAAGGCGGTAGCGCCGGTTCGAATCCGGTCGGGGCTACATGGGTGAACCCCCGGAAGCATCGGCTTCCGGGGGTTTTCTGTTTTTCTCGCCGAGAACCCCGTCCCGGGAATACCCCTTGGTTGGATAGCGTTGCTGCCCAACAGTTGGAGAGTGGTGCTATCTAGCGGGAGGTTGGCGATGGTCACTTTGCTGGCGGACGGGCGTGAGGAGAGCGTGGGCGCACTGGTCGTGCCGCACGGGACGACGATCCTCGGCTGGGAGCGCAAGCCGCACGGCTGGTGCAGGGGCGACGCGTGCATCCCGTCGTTCCGCGCTGCGGCCGCGGAGACCGAGCAGGGCGTTGACCTGGTCAAGTTCGCGGAGCTTCTCGGACGGCAGGCGGCGGTCGACCTGGAGGAGGGCGTGGTGGCGATCGGCGAGCCCGCCGAGTCCGAGCTCGACAGGGCCCCCGACTTCGGCCCGCTGCCCGGCCTGCGCGGCACCAAGGTCGCGCTGGTCTTCTGGGCGTCGTGGTGCGGCTGCCGCTACGACCTGCCCGCCTGGGAGGTTCTCCACCGCGAGCTGGGCGAGTACGGCTTCAGCGTGGTCAGCGTCTCCCTCGACCGCGCCCCCGAGGACGCAGCCGAGTGGCTCGCGGACGTCACCCACCCCGCGGTGGTCGACGCGGACGGGCGGATCGCCGAGCTGTACAACGTGATCAACGTGCCGACCGTCGTGTGGATCGACGAGGAGGGCCGGATCGCCAGGCCGCAGGACACCATGACCGCCACGGACACCTTCAGGTCGATGAACGGCCTGTCCTCTGAGCGGGCCGTCTCCGCCCTGCGCAGATGGGTGGTCGAGGGCGACGCGGGGACCACGACCAGGCGGCTGCTCCCCCCGACGGATGACGAGCGACGGGCCAGGCTGCACGCCAGGCTGGCCGCGTGGCTGTTCCGCCGCGACCGCAAGGAGGCGGCTGAGCGGCACCTCGCAACGGCCGCCGGGCTCGCCCCGCACGACCTGGCCATCCGCCGCGGCCTCATGCCGCTCAACGGCGTCGACCCCTTCGGCGAGGAGTACTTCAAGCTTCGCGAGGAGCTGGAGGAGGCGGGCGTCGCGATCTACCGGCCGCTGCCGGACTGGCACGAGGACGTCCGGTGACCGGTCTGCCGGACTGGCACGAGGACGTCCGGTGACCGGTCTGCCGGTACGGCTCGCCGCCCCCCTGACCCTTCTCCTGGCCCCCGTGCTGGCCGTCCAGGGGCTCAGGGTCCGGCGTGGGACGCCCAGGTTGCCCGAGGCCTCAGGGCCGCGCGCCGGGACGGTCCTGGGCCCTGGGCAAGGACCGAACCCGGCCTCGCCCCCCGGGCCGGTTCCGGGGCCGGTCTCCGGGCCGGTCTCCGGGCCGGTTTCGGGGGCGGTTTCAGGGCCGGTTTCGGGGCCGGTTTCGGGGCGAGGGTCGAGAGAGGCGCTCAGGGTGGCCGTGCTCGGTGAGTCGACGGCCGCGGGAGTCGGTGCCGAGACCCACGAGGAGGGGCTGGCCGGCTGCCTGGCGCGGGCGCTGGCCGTACGGGCCGTGCGGCCGGTGCGCTGGCAGGTGGTGGCCAGGAGTGGCATCAACACCCGCACGACCGCCGCCGAGCTGGTCCCGCTGCTCGAAGCCGCGGACGCGGTCGTGGTCGCGCTCGGGGTCAATGAGCTTCTCGAACTCAACCGGCCACTCCGGTTCGGGCACCAGCTCCGCGGGCTGGTGGGGGCCGTAAGAGAGCGGATTCCCGGCGTGCCGATCCTGATGGCGGGCATGCCGCCGGTGAGCCGCTTCCCCGCGCTGCCGCAGCCGCTCAGGACGGTCATGGGTCTGCGTGCGCGAGCCCTCGACCGGGTCATCCGTGAGGTCGCGGCGGGCGCGGACGGTGTCACGCACGTGGCCGTCGACGTCCCCGTCGAGCTGGCGGGCTTCTTCGCGAGGGACGGCTTCCATCCCTCCGCGATGGGATACGAGGCGTGGGCCGAAGGACTGGCCACCGCCCTGTCAGAGATCCTGGCGGACGCCCGGGCCGTCGTCTGACGGCCCAGGCCACGCTGTCATCGCGTCAGTTGTGGCTTGAGCGGGCCTTGAACAGGGCTCGCTTGGCCGCCTTGCCGACCTGCTTGTCCGGGTGGGCCTTGCCGATCGCCTCCAGCAGCTCCTCCAGGTGGGGGTGCGGCACCTTCCAGATCACGTCGAGCAGGTTGACGAGGTTCGGCACGTTGCCGATGTCGTCCAGGCTGCTGACGAACTCGGGACGGCCGAGGCCGGCCGAGATGGTCAGCATGTCGAGGATCAGCCAGTGGGTGTCCGCCTGGGTCGGCGGGGGAGCGTCCTCGACGCCGAGCTGGGCCAGGTGCGTCGCCGCGTAGGGGCGCAGGGACGGCTCGGCGAGGGCGTCCTGCCACGCGGGCACCGCGATCTCGCCGAGTGAGCCGACCATGCTGGCCGCCTGCACCCTGACGAGGGCGTCCGCGTCGTCCTCCGCCGCCGCCTCGAGCAGCTCCTTGGCCGCCTTGTCGGGCTCACGCAGCTCCATCCAGGCGGCGAACTCGGCGTCCGCCTCCTCCTCGGGCAGCTCCGCGCTGAAGGAGAGCAGGTCCAGAGCCGTCATCGCGTCGATGGCGGGGCGGGCGTCCAGCTCGATGTCGGCGTCGTCCGCCAGGTGGACGACGCCCTCCATGCCGAGCGGCGTCAGCCGTACCTGGTCATGCTCGACCTCGACCATGCCGTAACCGGCGAGCCAGTCGAGCACGGGGGTGAGCGGGTCGCCGTACTGCGCGACCGCGGCGGCCCAGGCCTCCGCGCCCTGCTCGTCGTACTCGGAGACGGCTTCCGCCAGCTCGGTACGGAGGTCGGCGAGCGCCTTCGAGCCGGTTGCCAGGAGCACCCTGACCAGCAGCGCCCTGGTGAGTCCTGAGAGGGCGATCGTGGCGTCCTCGTCCTCGAGCTCGGGGTCGCCGTAGTCGATCGAGTGCAGACCGGCCAACCAGGCGTCCAGGACGTCGTCGTCCTCCTCGAACGGCCACTCGGCCGTGTCGGCGTCGGCGCTGACGGTGTCCTCGCCCTCCGGCTGGAGGAAGTCCAGGTCGATCGCGAGGTTCCAGATATTCCAGAGCGCGGGCACGGAGTCGGCCAGCGACTTGCCGTCCGTCTTGGGAACGGGGAGCCCGAGGGCGCCCAGGGCCTCGGTGATCTCGGAGTCGGTGAGCAGGCTCGTCTCGCCGACCTGGCGCTCGGAACCGACCCACACCGCGAGATCGCGGGCCTTGGTGATCAACCTGACCTGCCGGGCGGCGGAGGCCAGCTCGGAGTCGGGACGGAGCCGGATCGTGGACAGCTCCGCGAGCTCGTCCGCGAACGGCTCGAAGTCCCCCAGCCCGTCGGCCTCGTCCTCCTCGTCCTCTTCGTCCTCGTATTCGTCCTGCTCGGCGACGAGGTCCTCCATCGTGTCGACGAAGTCGTCTTCGAGATGGTCCAGTTCGGCGAGCAGATCCTCAAGCGAGGCGGAGCCCTTGGCCAGCCTTCCCGTCTCGGAAAGGAAGGTCAGATAGGCGCGGACCGCGGGCACCATGCCGTCGGCGGCGGCGTCCGGGTCCTCGACGACCTGGGGGATCCGCTCGAGCAGCACCGTGCGCAGGTCATCCTGCTTCCACCGGCCAACGTCGGTGGAGGCGATCAGCCGGTGCCACAGGGCGACGGGGCCGATCAGATTGGAATCGCTGTCGGGCGCGTTCTCACGCGCCCACAGGATGAAGTTTTGGAGCAGGGGACGCAGTTCAGCGGCGGCTGCCTCGATGCGATCTGTCACCTACCCAGCCTAGGGGGCCGCAAGGGTGCTCGCCTCCCCATATCGCGCGGCTCAGTTCGAGCGTCGCATCGATTCGGTGATCCGCTCGGCGGCGGTGACCACGGGAGCGGCGTGCAGCCGTCCCGGTGTGCGGGTCAGGCGCTCGATCGGGCCCGAGACGGAGACCGCCGCGACGACCTTGCCCCCAGTCCCCCTGATCGGCGCGGAAACGCTGGCCACGCCCTGCTCGCGCTCGCCGACGCTGTGCGCCCAGCCCCTGCGGCGAACGCTGGCCAGCGTCGCCGCGGTGAACTTGGCCCCGCGCAGGCCCCGGTGCAGGCGGTCGGGCTCCTCCCAGGCCAGTAGGATCTGCGCCGCAGACCCGGCGAGCATCGGCAGGGCGGAACCGACGGGAACGGTGTCGCGCAGCCCGCTGGCGCGCTCGGCGGCCGCGACGCACACCCGCTCGTCACCCTGGCGCCGGTACAGCTGGGCGCTCTCGCCGGTCAGGTCCCGCAGCTGGGTCAGCACCGGAACGGCGACGGCGAGCAGCCTGTCCTCGCCCGCGGCCGTCGACAGCTCGGACAACCGGGGGCCCAGCACGAATCGTCCCTGTGTGTCGCGGGAGACGATGCGGTGGTGCTCCAACGCGACGGCGAGCCGGTGAGCCGTCGGCCGGGCCAGGCCCGTGGCCTGGACGAGCTGGGCGAGGGACGCCGGACCGGCTTCAAGGGCGTTGAGCACGAGAACGGCCTTGTCGAGTACGCCGACTCCGCTAGAGTTGTCCATACACCGATACTGCCGTCTCGACATATGAGAAAGCAAGTGGGTGCGGGAAGCGATCGCAAGGAGGCGACATGGGCCGCACGCTGGCGGAGAAGGTCTGGGAGCAGCACGTGGTACGACGTGCGGAGGGAGAGCCCGACCTGCTCTATATCGACCTGCACCTCATCCACGAGGTGACCAGCCCGCAGGCGTTCGACGGCCTGCGCATGGCGGGGCGTCCCGTCCGGCGGCCCGATCTCACGATCGCCACCGAGGACCACAACGTCCCGACCGTGCTCGGCCCGATCACCGACGTGGTCTCCCGCACCCAGGTCGAGACGCTGCGTAAGAACTGCGCCGAGTTCGGCCTCAGGCTGCACCCGATGGGCGACGCGGGCCAGGGAGTCGTGCACATCATCGGCCCGCAGTTCGGTCTGAGCCAGCCGGGCATGACGATCGTCTGTGGCGATTCTCACACCTCGACCCACGGCGCGTTCGGCGGCATCGCCTTCGGCATCGGCACCTCCGAGGTCGAGCACGTGCTGGCGACCCAGACGCTGCCCGCGTACCGTCCGAAGACGATGGCCATCGAGGTCTCGGGCGAGCTGCCCGTCGGGGTCACCGCCAAGGACCTGATCCTGGCGATCATCGCCAAGATCGGCACCGGCGGCGGGCAGGGCTACATCGTCGAGTACCGCGGCGAGGCCATCCGCAAGCTCTCCATGGAGGGCCGGATGACCGTGTGCAACATGTCGATCGAGGCGGGCGCCAGGGCGGGCATGATCGCCCCCGACGAGACCACCTTCGAGTACCTGAAGGGACGTCCCCACGCCCCCGCGGGCGACGACTGGGACGCCGCGGTCGAGTACTGGAAGTCGCTGGCGACCGACGAGGACGCCGTCTTCGACACGATCGTGGAGATCGACGCCTCGGCCCTGACCCCGTTCGTCACCTGGGGAACCAACCCGGGCCAGGGCGCCCCGCTGGGCAGCGCCGTACCGGACCCGCAGGACACCGACGACCCGGCGGCGGCCACCCGTGCGCTGGAGTACATGGGCCTGACCGCCGGCACCCCGCTCCGCGAGGTCGAGGTGGACACCGTCTTCGTCGGCTCCTGCACCAACGGCCGTCTGGAGGACCTGCGGGCCGCCGCCGAGGTGCTGCGCGGACGCCAGGTCGTCACCCGCACGCTGATCGTCCCCGGCTCGATGCTGGTCAAGCTCCAGGCCGAGCAGGAGGGGCTGCACGAGGTGTTCAAGGCCGCGGGCGCCGAGTGGCGCGAGGCGGGCTGCTCGATGTGCCTGGGCATGAACCCCGACACCCTCGCTCCCGGGGAGCGCAGCGCCTCGACGTCCAACCGCAACTTCGAGGGGCGCCAGGGCAAGGGTGGCCGTACCCACCTGGTCTCTCCGCAGGTCGCCGCAGCGACCGCCGTCACCGGCAAACTGACCGCGCCCGCCGACCTGGCCTAGGAGATCTCAACGATGGAAGCCTTCACCGTCCACACCGGCCAGGCCGTACCGCTGCGCCGCAGCAATGTCGACACCGACCAGATCATCCCCGCCGTCTGGCTCAAGCAGGTCAGCCGGACCGGTTTTGAGAAGGGCCTGTTCTCCGCCTGGCGTGAGGACCCCGACTTCGTCCTGAACAACCCCGTTTATGAGGGCGCCTCGGTTCTCGTCGCGGGACCCGACTTCGGCACCGGCTCCTCACGCGAGCACGCGGTCTGGGCCCTGCAGCAGTACGGCTTCCGCGCCGTGATCGCGGCCCGTTTCGCCGACATCTTCCGTAATAATTCCACCAAGATGGGCCTGCTCCCGGTGGTCCTTCCTGCGGCCACGGTCGAGGCGCTGCAGACCGCGGTCGAGGCCGACCCCACTCTGGAGGTCACCGTCGACCTGGCGGAACGCCAGGTGCGTTGGGCGGGGGAGAGCGCCGGTTTCGAGATCGACGACTACACCCGCTGGCGGCTGATGGAGGGGCTCGACGACATCGGTCTGACCCTCCGCAACGCCGATGACATCGAGACATACGAGAATGGTCGGCAGCCATGGCTGCCGACGACCGTCTGACACGTTCAGAAGACGAGCTGGCGCGGCGGTTGCGCGATGCGCACCGCCGCGTCCGTGCGTTGCCCCTTCCCCCGGCACAGCGGGAACGCCTCGCCAGACGCCTGCTTTCGATCTGTGACCTCGCCAAACGCGATCTTCCCCATGCAGCGGGGCGTCTTGATTTATTCCTTCTCGACCTTGATGCTCTGGTTTCAGATACGCCAAGTGCTGGAAACATTGCGGAAGGTGATTGAGTCATACGGCTCCGTCCCTTAATTTCAAGCGGGCAAGGGGTTTCTCGCTCTGTTGAGACCTCAGGCCGTGACAAATCGGGTGAGACGGGCTATGTGCCTCAAGACCCACTCCCAGACATCGGTAAGCAGGGGGAGCAACCTTTATGAACAAGAAGGAACTCGTCGACGCGATCGCGGATCGGGTGGGCGACAGGAAAACCGCCACCGAGGCCGTGAACGCGGTGCTCGACGCCATCCAGAAGGCCGTCGCCAGCGGGGACAAGGTCTCCATCACCGGCTTCGGCGCCTTCGAGATGGTGCACAAGCCCGCCCGCTCGGCCAGGAACCCTTCGACCGGCGCGGAGATCAAGGTCGCCGAGAGCTGGGGGCCCAAGTTCCGGCCAGGGTCGGACTTCAAGGAGCTCGTCAACGTGGAGGGAAAGAAGGCCGCGAAGAAAAAGTAGGGCCGTGCCCGGGCGCCAGGGTTCCCATCGCGGGGTCCTGGCGCCCGCCTGTGCCGACGGCGTTTCCGGTGGACGCCGGATCGCGGGCAGCGCGGCGGGCCCGGACATGGGGCGGTCAGGACCGGGGGCGGTCAGGACCGGGGTCAGGGCGCGGGGCGGTCAGGGCTTGAGGGACCTTGAGGGACCTTGAGGGGCCTTAAGGGGCAGGGCCCCGCCGGGGGCAGGATGCGGGACGGTCAGGGGGCCGGTTCAGGCGGGGGCCTGAGCGGGGGACGGGCCCTGGCCGGACGCCGAAGCGGAGCCCGGCGTGGGGAAGGTCGACAGCGTGATGTAGGTGATCCGGCCGTCGTCCACGACGATGTTCACCCGCTGTCCTGACCGGAGAAGCCGCAGCGGTCCCGCGTCGAACGCCGCCGCGTCGAACGGGATCTCGGTCCCGTCGTCCAAGTAGACCGATCCCGACCTGGTCTCCGCGTTGAAGATCCGTACCGTCGCCTGCACCTGATCAGCGTAACCCCTCGGAGAGCGCTCGGCCCGTCGCCGAGAGGTGAGGCGCGGGGAGGGCCGGGGACCTCTGCCGGGCCCCTCTGTGCCGGGGACCTCTGCCGGGCCTCTGCCGGGCCTCTGTCAGGCCTTCTGAGGGGCCTTCTGTGGCTCCTCCGCCGAAGCCGCCTCGGGAGGTGGGGCGGCCGTCCGCGCGTTCTCCGCGGCGAAGGACGCCAGACCCCGGATGATGATCTCGATGCCGAGATCGAACCGTTCGTCGTTTGATTTCTCCAGCAGGGTGCCCGAGAGCGCGACCAGGTTCGGGAAGCGGTCAGGCGGCAGATCCCTGAAATAGCTCTCGAGCGTCGCCTTGATCTTCTCCCAGGACTCCTCGTCCGACTCCTGGTCCCAGGCCCTGTCGGAGGACTCCTGCCGCCTGCTCTCCCACATGCTCTCCTCGAGGGCGAACCCGTTCATGAAGGTGGAGATCACGTCGCCCGCGGCGCCCGCGAGGCGATCGGGGAGGGCGCCCGCGCGGAAGATGCCGATGAGCCGGTCCAGATGGGGCAACGCCTCGGCGCTGAAGGGGAACCCGGCCATCGCGATCCTGGCCATGTCGCGGTGCTCGTGCAGCTTCGCCCGTCCCGTGCGGGCGTACTCCCTGACCTGCTCGCGCCAGTGCTCCGGGTCCGGCTCCGGCGGGTTCCAGTCACGGAACATCCGCAGGTACATCAGTTCGAGGAGCTCGTCCTTGCTG
Source organism: Streptosporangium sp. NPDC051023 (assembly GCF_040689595.1). Taxonomy (NCBI): domain Bacteria; kingdom Bacillati; phylum Actinomycetota; class Actinomycetes; order Streptosporangiales; family Streptosporangiaceae; genus Streptosporangium; species Streptosporangium sp. NPDC051023. Next base: position 104,272 of record NZ_JBFBCE010000023.1, read on the forward strand.
CTGACGTGGGCGTAGAGGGCGGAGACCGCGACACCGAGCTCGGCCGCGACCTGACGCATGCTGAGCTTGTCGTGGCCGACCCGGTCGAGCACCGTGTAGGCGGCATCGACGATCCGGTCACGGGTGAGCGGGATCCGGGCGGGGCCCGGTCTCCGGCGCGACCGCTCCCAGGGCAGCACGGGCAGCTCGTCACTCATGAAATCAGTGTAACGCCATGGTGAACAGTGCTCACCATGGCGAACGTCGCTCATTTTCACGACATATCTTGTTTTTGGCGATGGATGCGACATATCTTAAGAACACCGCACTATCCGGCGAACAGTGTTCGTTCACAGAACGCTGCTCATGTATAGTGAACGCTGTTCATCAGAGATTGAGTCATCTTCCCAGACCACATGAGGAGACCCCCCATGACCACCGGTGTGACAGCCACAGTCCAACCGGCGGCCGAGCCGGCCGCCTATCGGTGGCGCTGGGCCGCGCTCTTCGTGATCCTGCTCGGCGAGGTGATGGACCTCCTCGACGCCATGGTCACCAACATCGCGGGCCCCACCATCCGGACCGAACTCGGCGGTAGCGCCGCCACCATCCAGTGGCTCGGCGCCGCCTACACCCTCTCGATGGCGGTCGGCCTGATCACCGGCGGCAGGCTCGGTGACATCTTCGGCCGCAGGCGGATGTTCGTCATCGGCGCGGCCGGGTTCACCCTGGGCTCGCTGCTGTGCGCGGTCGCCCAGACGCCCGAGCTGCTCATCGGCGCACGGGTCCTGCAGGGCCTGTTCGGCGCGGTCATGCTGCCGCAGGGGCTCGGCATGATCAGGGAGATGTTCCCGCCGAAGGAGATGGGCGCGGCGTTCGGCCTGTTCGGGCCGATCATGGGCCTGTCCACCGTGGGAGGCCCGATCCTGGCCGGATGGCTGATCGACGCCGACTTCTTCGGCACGGGCTGGCGCATGATCTTCCTGATCAACCTGCCGCTCGGCCTGGCCGCCGTCCTCGCGGGGCTGCGTTTCCTGCCCGAGTCGCGCTCGCCGCACCCGCTCAAGCTCGACGTCCCGGGTGTGATCCTGGCCTCCCTCGCCGGCCTGCTGCTGGTCTTCCCGCTGGTCCAGGGCAGGGAGAGCGACTGGCCCCTCTGGTCGTTCCTCATGATGGGCGCCTCCGCCGCCGTCTTCGTGTTCTTCGGCTGGTTCGAGGCGCGCAAGAGCAGAGCGGGCGGTGACCCGCTGATCGTCCCCAGCCTCTTCCGCAAGCGGGCCTTCACCGGCGGCCTGGCGACCGGCCTGACCTTCTTCTCCGCCATGTCCGGCTTCGCGCTGGTGTTCAACCTCTACACCCAGCTCGGTCTCGGCTACTCGACGCTCCAGGCGGCCTTGGTGATGATCCCCTGGTCGCTGGGCATGGTCGCGGGCTTCGGGGTGGCGCAGGCGGTCGCCAGGTTCGGCCGCAAGGTCCTGCAGGGCGGCATCCTGGTCATGGCGCTCGGCACGATCGGCGTCCTGCTGACGATCACCCAGGCGGGCGCGGGCGTGACCGCCTGGCAGTTCGTCCCCGCGCTCGCGGTCACCGGGCTCGGCATGGGCCTGCTGATGGCGCCGTTCTTCGACATCATCCTGGCCGGCGTCGAGCAGCACGAGACCGGTTCGGCCTCGGGCACGCTGACCGCGATCCAGCAGCTGGGCGGGGCCGTCGGCGTCGCACTGCTCGGCACGGTCTTCTTCGACCAGTCGGGGGGCGCCCCGAGGCCCGACTTCATCGGCGCGGCGGGGACGGTCCTCTGGGTGGTCGCGGGGATGCTTCTGCTGACCTTCGTGACGGCCTTCCTGCTGCCGAAGCAGGCCCGTGAGGGGGAGAGCGCCGGACACTGACCTCGCAGCGGAGCCCTGCCCGCGGGGGCCCGCCGCTCAGGCCGGGAAACCGGAACCCGAGCGGCGGACATGGCGGGACCGGGCAGGTCAGGAAGGTGAGGGAGTCCCCCCTGTGGGGGACTCCCCGCTTATTTTCTCCACCATCGCCAGGGTGCGGGGGCCGACGCCGAGCGCGAGCGCGGCCCGCAGGTCGTCGGGGGTGTCCACGTCCCTCCGGATCGAGTCGATCCCGTCCAGGCAGAGCTCCTTCGCGCCGCGCCGCAGATGGCGCTCGCGCGACTCGCCGCCGAACCCCGGCGCGAACGGGACGCCGGGCCGTACGCCGTAGAAGGTCGTGCCGATCTCGGCGGCGTCAGGCAGGAACGCCTGGTCGAACTCGGCCGCGGCGGCGAGCACGAGAGCCAGCTCGACGGGGCGCAGCGCGGGCAGGTCGGCCTGGAGCGCACCTACGGCGTCCGTGGGCGCCAGCCGCGCCGCCTCGAGGGCTCCGTGGCGTAGCGCCGCGTTCAGCCCCGCCTCCGGGTCGCCGACGACGTGGGCACCGACCGCGGCGAGCGCCTCGGCGGCCACGGGATCGCCCGTCACGACCACGACCCGCGCGACCGCCGCGCAGCTCAGCGCCGCCTCGACGGTGTCACAGGCGATTGCGACGGCCAGCGCGGCCCGGTGCGGGCCCGCGGCTCTCGAGAGCCGGGTCTTGGCGGCGACCAATGTCTTGACCGGGACGACGAGGGTCCAGTCGGAACTCTGCGGAGCAGGCATAGCCTTAAGCATCCCGCCTCGACATCCCGTGCGGCCAACCGGGACACTTAGGGCGCACCCCACGCATATGGAGGAGCTCATGAGACGTCCTGGATGGCCTTCCCGGTTCTGGGTCGCCGTGGCCGTCACGATCGTCAAACCGATCTCGTGGCTCCTGGTCAAGAAGGACTGGCGCGGGACCGACCGCCTGCCCAGGGCGGGGGGGATCATCCTGGCGACCAACCACCTGTCATGGCTTGATCCCGTCCTGATCTCGCACTACCTCTACAACAACGGCCGCTGGCCGACGATCCTGGCCAAGTCGGGGCTCTTCTCCGTGCCGCTGCTCGGGCACATGGTGCGGGAGCTGATGGCCATCCCGGTCTACCGGGGAAGCGCGGACGCCGCCCGCTCGCTCGCCGAGTCCGAGCGCAGGATCGCCGACGGCGCCTGCGTGATGTTCTATCCCGAGGGCACCTGCACCCGCGACCCCGGGTTCTGGCCGATGGAGGGCAAGACAGGCGCGGCCAGGCTGGCCCTGGCGACCGGCGCGCCGGTGATCCCCGTCGCGCACTGGGGTGCCCAGGAGATCCTGCCCTACGGCAGCAAACGGCCGCGTCTCTGGCCGCGCAAGACCTTCCGCGTGCTGACAGGTCCGCCGGTCGACCTGTCGAAATACGAGGGGCAGCCCCTCCACGCCGACGTCCTGCGCGAGGCGACCGCCGACATCATGGCGGCGATCACGGCTCAGCTCGCCGAGTTGCGCGGTGAGAAGGCACCGGAGACGCCGTTCAAGAGACCTTCGGACAACTGACTTCGACGTACGGTGAGGAAATGACCAAGGCGGCTGTATTCGGCACAGGTTCGTGGGGCACGACCTTCGCGATGATCCTGGCGGGGGCGGGCGGCAAGACCGTCCTGTGGGGCAGGCGTCCCGAGGTCGTCGAGGCGATCGACCGCCGCCACGAGAACCCCGACTACCTGCCGGGTGTGAAACTGCCCGAGACCCTGCGCGCGACCACCGACCCCGCGGAGGCCCTGGATGGCGCCGACTTCGTCGTGCTCGCCGTCCCCTCCCAGACGCTGCGCGCGAACCTGACGGAGTGGAAGCCGGACCTGCCGCAGGACGCGGTGCTGGTCAGCCTGATGAAGGGCATCGAGCTCGGCACGACGAAACGCATGAGCGAGGTCATCTGCGAGGTCGCCGAGGTGCCCAAAGAGCAGGTCGCGGTGGTCTCCGGCCCCAACCTGGTCGGCGAGATCATCAGGGGCCAGCCCGCGGCGACCGTGGTCGCCTGCGCCGACGAGCGAGCCATGGAGCGGCTCCAGGAGGCCTGTCACCTGCCGCCGTGGTTCCGCCCCTACACCAATCCCGACGTCGTCGGGGTCGAGCTCGGCGGGGCGGTCAAGAACGTGATCGCCCTGGCCGTCGGCGTCGCCGCGGGCATGGGGCTCGGCGACAACGTCGGGGCGATGCTGATGACCCGCGGTCTCGCGGAGATCTCGCGTCTCGGCGCGGTGCTCGGTGCGGACCCGCACACCTTCGCCGGGCTCGCCGGGATGGGTGATCTCATAGCGACCTGTACATCCCCATTGTCCAGGAACCGTACCTTCGGTGAGAATCTTGGTCGGGGGATGACCCTGGCCGAGGTCGTCGCCGCGACGAAACAGACCGCCGAGGGGGTCAAATCCTGCGAGTCGGTTCTGGAACTGGCCAGAAAGCACGATGTCGAGATGCCGATCACGGAGGTGGTTGTGGCCGTCGTGCACGACGGGATGCCCCCCGCTGAGGCCGCGACCCTGCTGATGTCGCGGACCCTCAAGCCCGAACGGTACGGCGTTTGACCTCCTCTCCGACCTCGACGCCGAGGATTCCCAGCCATCCGACCCCATCGACGTTCCGAGGGAGGGAAGCGCCGTCGCTCTCCGGCCGCGGGATCGGAGCACCCCCGGCGCGGATCCGGTGAACCGACGCATGCGTAGACCGAACGGCGAGAACACCCGGTCGGTGCACCTGCCCGCCCCGGCGGAGCCCCGGCAGACCCCGCTCGGCCTGCCGGTGTGGCGCAGCTCCGCCTGGGGCTTCGCCGACTCGGCCGAGTACGCCGACGTGTGCGACGAGAAGAGCTCCGGCTTCGCCTACGGCCGGGTGGACAACCCGACGACCGCCGCCTTCGCCGCCGCGGTCGCCTCACTTGAGGGGGCGGCGGCGCCCAAGGACGTCGCCGGGCAGGCGTTCGCCTCGGGGATGGCCGCGATCAACGCGGTTCTGATGACCTTCCTGCGCGCGGGGGCGCACATCGTCGCTCCGATCCCGGTGTACGGCGGGACCTACTCGCTGATCACCAACGTGCTGTCCCGATTCGGCGTCACCGCGGGCTTCGCGGACTACAGCGACCTCAGCCGGGTGAACGCCGAGGTCAGGTCGAACACGAAGATCATCTATGCGGAGACCCTGTCCAATCCGACCATGGCCGTCGCCGACATCAGAGGCCTGTACCGGATCGCCCGCAGGGCGGGGGCGCTGCTTGTCGTCGACTCGACCTTCGCGACCCCGATCGTGTGCCGCCCGCTGGAACACGGCGCCGACCTGGTGATCCACTCCGCGACCAAATATCTCGGCGGCCACGACGACTGCAGCGGCGGCGTCGCGGTCGGCCGTCCCGACCTGATCGCGCAGCTGCGCGAGGTCCGCATCGACACCGGCGGCACGCTCTCTCCCGACGACGCGTTCCTGCTCCGCAGGGGCCTGGCGACCCTGCCGCTGCGGGTGCGCAGGATGTGCGCGACCGCGATGGTGTTCGCCGCCGCGGTGGCCAAGCATCCCGCGGTGCGCCGGGTCGACTACCCGGGCCTGCCGGGGCACCCTGGGCATCAGCTCGCCAGGCACCTGTTCGACTCGGGCCCTGAGGGGACCAGGTACGGCGCATGCGTGACGGTCACCCCGCACGGTGGCTACGAAGCGGGCGTGGCGCTGGCGGACGGCCTCAAGCTCGCCTCGATCGCCACGTCGGTCGGCGGAACCCAGACCAAGGCCACACATGTGGCCTCCACCAGCCACCCGCAGCTCGGTGAGGCCTCCGGGATCGACGCGGCCGCGGTCCGCTTCTCCATCGGCCTTGAGGACGCGGAGGATCTCATCGTGGACGTGACGAAGGCGCTCGACTCCCTGACCGCGCTGCTTGAGTCAGGGCCCGCGTCAGGGCCCGTGCGGGGACCCGTGCAGGGGCCCATGGCGGGCGGTGTGCCGGGGCACGGATCGGCGCGCCCGCCGGGGGCCGTTCCCGGGGCCGCGCCGGGGGCCAGGCCGGGGCGCGCCGCCGGGCCCGCGTCGGGCAGATAGGCGCGTCTGACAACGGGGATGACCCCCCAGAGAGGGTAGATTCGGTCATCATGAGCGAGCAGCAAGAAACCCGGCCGCGGGTTGCAATCGTCTTCGGTGGCCGCAACTCCGAGCACGCCGTCTCCATCCTTGGAGCCGGGAGCGTGCTGGAGGCCGTCGACCGGTCCAAGTACGAGGTCGTTCCCGTGGGGATCGCCCAGGATGGGCGGTGGGTGCTCGCCTCAGGCGACCAGCGCTACGCGATCGAGGACGGCGCGATGCCCGCCGTTGTCGCCGACGGGGCGGGACTGGCACTGCCGTCGGGCGGCGGTTCGCTGGTGGCCTACGACGCGGGCAGCATCCCGGTCGAGCTGGGCCAGGTGGACGTCGTCTTCCCCGTGATGCACGGCCCCTTCGCCGAGGACGGCACGATCCAGGGACTGCTGGAGATGGCCGGGGTCCGCTACGTCGGCTCCGGGGTGCTGGCCAGCGCGGTCGGCATGGACAAGGGCTACATGAAGATGGTGCTCGCCGCCTCCGGCCTGCCGGTCGGACCGTACGTGGTCATCCGCGACCGCGACTGGCGCACCGACCGCGAGCGCGTGCTCAAGGAGGTCGAGGAGCTCGGCTGGCCGGTCTTCGTCAAGCCCGCCCGCGCCGGGTCGAGCCAGGGCATCTCCAAGGCCAACGACCACCAGGAGCTCGAAAGGGCCGTCGAGTTCGCCCGCGAGCACGACCCGAAGGTGCTGGTCGAGGCCGCGATCGTGGGCCGGGAGATCGAGTGCGCCGTGCTGGAGTCGCCGGGCGACGAGGCTCCGCGCGCCAGCCTGCCCGGCGAGGTGCTCGTCCGTGGCGATCACGCGTTCTTCGACTTCGAGGCCAAGTACATCGGCAGCGACATGTCCCTGGCGGTGCCCGCCGACATCCCGGCCGAGGTGGCGGAGGACCTGCGCGCGATGGCCGTGCGCGCCTTCGAGGCGCTGGGGTGCGAGGGATTGTCCCGGGTCGACTTCTTCTACACCGAGGACGGCAGGCTGATCCTCAACGAGATCAACACGATGCCCGGCTTCACCTCGGTCTCGGTCGCGCCGCAACTGTGGGCCGCGACCGGCCTGCCCTACGCGGAGCTGGTCGACCGGCTGATCCAGCTGGCGCTGCGGCGTTCACCCGGCCTGCGGTAGTCGTCCTGTCCGCGGCGGGTGACCGGGCTGCCCCGATGGCGCGGTCAGGTCATCCGACCTGCGGCAGCGCCGCCTTGATGGGGGCGGCGAGTTCGATGAGCACATCCTGCGGGATGTGCTCACCGGAGATCGTCACCTCGACGTAGGCCTCCCTGCCGATCGCGGTGAACAGCGCGGGCCTGCCGGGGTCGTTGAACCACGCGACCCCGTTGATCTCCGGCACCTGCTCGGTCGCCGTCATCGTCACCGGCCGCGGCACCCCGCAGCGCAGCGCGATCCGCGCCTCCCCCCACACGGCGACGTACGGCGAGGCGGGCGTCGTCTCCACCCGCTTCAGGCCGTCGAGGGTCTGGGGAAGTCGTTCGCCGAGCGCTCTGCACGCGGCGGCGGCGGACCCCTCCGGCACGGGTGGGTCCACGCGGACCGCGCCGCCGCATCCCGCCAGGATCAGCGGGAGGCAGGCGAGCGCGGTCCAGCGAGCGAACCGGAGTGACATGTCGCGTTCCCGGTGAATCAGATGTGCACGATGGGACACGTAAGAGTACGTGTGATGCCCTCCACCGCCTGAATCTGGGCCACCACAAGCTTGCCTAGATCGTCCACATTGCGGGCTTCGGCGCGGACGATCACATCGTAGGGACCGGTGACGTCCTCGGCCTGCGTGACACCGGAGATCGAGGAGATCTGCCCGGCCACGTTCGCCGCCTTGCCAACCTCGGTCTGGATCAGGATGTAGGCCTGCACCATAACGTCCTCCCGGGCGATTGGATCAGTGCCGAAGGGCCACCGTACCCTGTGATGAACGGGAGGTGTGTCATCACAGTCGGAGATCTCGGCGAATTCGGAGTTGTTGCACGTATAGCCGAACGCTTGCCACAGGGTGGGACCGTGCTCCTCGGTCCCGGGGACGACGCCGCGATGGTGAGGTCTCCTGATGGACGGGTCGTCGTGACGACGGACTTATTGATCGAGGGTAGGCACTTTCGTCGCGATTGGTCCAGTGGCTATGACATTGGTCGCAAAGCCGCGGCACAGAATCTTTCAGACATCGTTGCCATGGGCGCCGACCCCACCGGCATCGTGGTCGGCCTTGGCCTGCCAGGGGATGCGGCCACGGGCTGGCTCGACGACCTCACCGACGGATTCCGCGACGAATGCGACCTGGTCGGCGCCAGCGTGGTCGGTGGCGACATCACTCGCTGCGACCTGGTCGTGATCGGGGTCACCGCCCTGGGCGACCTCGGCGGGCGGGCACCGGTCACCCGTTCCGGCGCGCGTCCCGGGGACGTGGTCGCGGTCGCGGGGCGACTCGGCCACGCCGCGGCAGGCCTCGCGCTGCTCGCCGCGGGCGAGACCGGTCCCGTGGAACTGCTCGACGCCCACCGCCGCCCGACGCCCCCGTACGCCTGCGGTCCGCAGGCGGCCGCGCTCGGCGCGACCTCGATGCTCGACGTCAGCGACGGCCTGCTCCAGGATCTCGGCCACGTCGCCACGGCGAGCGGGGTCGGAGTCGTGCTCTCCCCGGAGGCCTTCGCGATCTCCGCCCCGATGGAGGAGGCCGCCCGGCGGCTCGGCGCGGACCCGCTGGAGTGGGTCCTCTCCGGTGGAGAAGATCACGCACTCGCCGCGACGTTCCCCAAGGACGTACGGCTTCCGCCCGAGTGGGCCGTGGTCGGCCACGTCGATTCGGGCAAGGGCGTGCAGGTCACAGGCCGTTCGATGACGTACGAGGGCTGGGATCACTTCCGGCAGTGAGGTTTCCCACTCCTGTGACATCAGTTAAATTTGCGACAAACGGTTATTAAAATGGTATGAAGTTGGGCGGCCGAGATTCCCTAGAGGAAGGGGCGACATGGGCCGCCATGGTGGACATGGGGAAGACGCCCCCCGTAGCCGGGGCAAACGTGAGCCGGAGTCCGTTCCACAGCCCGAAACCCGTGACGAGCCGATCGGGCGCCGGCTCCGTCCCGAGGAGTCGGCCGTCACCGAACCCACGAAGGGGTTCCTGGGATCGGGATGGTCGGCTGAGTCCGAGCTGTCCGACCCCGTCCGGCCTGACAGGGAACACCGGCGGAAAGGGCGCGCCAAGCTGGCGCTGCTCACCGCCGCGGCGGTGGCCATGCTGCTCGGCGGAAGCGTGGCCGGCATCCAGCTGATGAGCGGTCCCGCCGACTCGACCACCGCCTGCCCGCCGGGTGGATGCGTCGCGGGGGCATCGAACCAGCCCGCCCCCGAGACCCTCCTCACCGAGGAGGAGCCCCCGCCCAGCGAGGAGCCCCCGGCCTCCGAGGAGCCGGTGCCGACGGAGAAGCCCGCGGAGGGGAAGAGGGACACGGACACCCCTCCGCCCCCCGCACCTGTGACCACCCCGCGTCATGTCGGCCGTACCCCGGGTGCCAAGCCCAGTCCGACGCCGAGGGCCACCCACACCCCGCGCCGCACCCAGCAGGCGCAGCCAACCGAGGAGCCCGTCCCCACGCCGGAGCCGACCGGTGAGGCGCTCGTCTCCGGCAACCAGACGCACGGGCCTTCTGAGCCCTCCGGTGCCCCCGCCCCAACGCCGACCCCGGCCCCCACCTCGACCGCCCCCGCGAGCGGCGCGGGAGTCACCGTCGGATTCGGTCTGGTGAAGGAGAAGGACCAGGTCTACACCGCCCAGCTCGTGATCGCCACCGACGAGAAACTCGACGGCCTGACCCTGAAGGTGCCGATCGGCGGCGCCGTCACCTCGGTGACCGGCGCGACTTGGAAGCAGGTCGGCGACACCCTGGTGATCGAGTCAACGGAGAACCTGAACGAGGGCGAGCACCTGGTCGTCACCTTCACGGCGGACGGTCAGGCGCGCACGCCGCAGACCTGCCAGAGCTCCCCGGGCAACTGCGTCGTCGTCTGACCTCCGCGGGAAACGACTGGGTCGTCTCGCCTGCAGGGGAACTGGTTGGATGGTGTGTATGACCGATTCCACCCCTCCTCGGGTGCTGACCGTCGCCGGGTCCGACTCCGGCGGCGGTGCGGGCATCCAGGCGGACCTGAAGACGATGCTGGCCCTCGGCGTGCACGGCATGAGCGTCATCGCCGCGGTGACCGCCCAGAACTCGCTGGGTGTCCAGGGATACTGGGAGCTGCCGCCCGAGGCGGTGCGCGCCCAGCTCGACTCGGTGCTCGGCGACATCGGCGTTCAGGCGGTCAAGACCGGGATGCTGGCCTCGCCCGTGCTGGTCGAGACAGCTGCCGAGGTGCTCGCACGGGTCGAGGCGCCGGTCGTGGTCGACCCGGTCGGGGTCTCGAAGCACGGTGACACGCTGCTCGCGCCCGAGGCGGTGGACATCGTCAAGTCGCGGCTGCTGCCCACGGCCACCGTCGTGACCCCGAACCTCTGGGAGGTCCTGCAGCTCACGGGCATCAAGGTCGAGGACGACCGGGACATGCGCAGGGCCGCGGACGCGATCCTGGAACTGGGGCCCACCTGGGTGCTGATCAAGGGTGGACACCTGCCGGGCCCCCCGGTCGACCTGCTGACCGACGGCACCAACGAGTTCCGCTTCACCGGGGAACGCCACGACAACCGCCACACCCACGGCACCGGCTGCACCCTGGCCTCCGCCATCGCCTCCCACCTGGCGCTCGGCGCCGACGTCCCCACGGCCGTCGGGAAGGCCAAGGCATACGTCACCGGTGCCATCGCCCACGGCTTCGCCCTGGGCACGGGCATCGGCCCCGTCGACCACGCGTGGCGCTGGCGTTACGGTTCGCCGTCGTCGAGTGATCTCTGATCGCCCGCACAGCACTGACACTCCGAGGGAGACGAAGCGGCCGGGCGGTTTACAGGAGCCGGGTGATGGGGTCGGTGCCCAGGCGGCGGAGGATGTCGGCCGTCTGGGCGGCCTGCTCGGCCTCCTGACCGATCCTGTGACCCGACTCGACGGCCTCGGCGAGCGCCGCCAGCTCGTGCGGCGGCAGGAAGTCGCTCGCGGTGCGCAGGCGCAGCCGTACTTTCTGGCGGTCCTGCTCCTGGGCGGACAGGTGGGGGATCCGGCGCCCCGTCCTGCGCCGATTGTCGCCGGTCCCCGAGTACTCGGGGGAGGAGTCCAGCCAGACGCGGGCCCTGGCGAGGTCGGCCCTGCGCGTCGTGAACGTCTCGCGGACCTCCAGGACGCTCCCGTCCAGCACCGCGCGGAAGCGGAAGGTGCCGAGAGCGCCGATCACGAACACCGTCATGACCGTGACGGGGACCAGCAGGAACAGGGAGTGGAGGCCGAACGCGGCACGACCCGTCTCCAGGGCGTCCGAGCCCACGAAGCTGAAGATCATGAACAGCGGGATCCCGAGGAAGGGGATGGCGAAGACCAGCATGCCTATCTTCGCGCCCGTGCTCGCGCCCACGCTCAGCTTCAGCGGTCCGGGGGGAGTGCTCACCTAGCAGACACTAGTCATTCAGGGCGGCGATTCAGCTGGGATGTCCGGAAAAGGGCAAGCCGGTAACGCTGACGGGAAACCGCGATGCCCGCGGAAAAGGCAAAGACCCGCCGCTCCCGGGAAGGGAGTGGCGGGCCTTCGCGCGTCTGGCTAGCGAGTGACCTTGCCGGCCTTGATGCAGGAGGTGCAAACGTTCAGCCGCTTCGGCGTGCCGTTCACCACTGCGCGCACGGGCTGGATGTTGGGGTTCCAGCGGCGGCGGGTGCGGCGGTGCGAGTGGGAGACGTTGTTGCCGAAGGTCGGCTTCTTAGCGCAAACATCGCAGACGGAAGCCACGGTTCGCTCCTTAGATCAGTCGAGAGGCTCGATCCGCCGCACTGGCGGCGGTCATCGGGCATGCCGGGACGACCGGCTGGCCACACGAGGATACCCGATGTCCGGCCCGGCATGGCAACACGAGCCGCCATGACTGGTCGAACGGGGATAATCTCCAATGCCAACCGTAGCGCATCCTCGGGGGGCGGAGGGCGGCATGCTGCGGGTTCTCGATGCGCCCGCGGTACGGCGGTGGCCACGGCCGGCCGCGGAGACGCGGGGAGACGCGGGGAGACGCGGGGAGACGCGGGGAGACGCGGGGAGACGCGGGGAGACGCGGGGAGACGCGGGGAGACGCGGGAAGATCGTGCCTGCCGGGTGGGCCGGGGCCGGGAAGCGGGCGCCCGGAGCGGACACGTTGGTGCGTCGGGTCAATTCTGTCGCACAGACGCGGTAGAAACTTGGGGTGACGAGCTTCGACGAGCCGCTGACCAAGGCGCTTGACCCCAAGACCGCCAAGCTGCTGGAGAGCGTCCTCGACCTGCGCACCGTCGGTGACCTGCTGCGGCACTACCCCCGGCGTTACGCGGAGCGGGGTGAGCTGACCGACCTCGAGGACCTGCAGGTCGACGAGCACGTCACCGTGGTCGGCGAGGTCACCAGGGCCATGCGCAGGCCGATGCGCAACAAGGGCGGAAGCTGGCTGGAGGTCGAGGTCGTCGACGGCCGCCGCAGCAAGATCTATCTGTCCTTCTTCGGCAAGGCCTCCCACATCGCGGAGACACGGCTGCGGCCCGGCGTCCGCGGCATGTTCGCGGGAAAGGTCGGCGCGTTCGGCCAGGGGGAGAAACGCAGGTGGCAGCTCTCCCATCCCGAGTTCGAGATGTTCGACGAGAGCGAGGCGGGCGCGGAGAAGTTCGCCGCCGCGCTGGTGCCGATCTATCCGGCGGGCAAGGACGTGACCCCCTGGGCCATCCGCAGGGCGCTGGGGGTCCTCCTCGACACCCTTGAGCCCCTCGACGACCCGCTCCCGGCCGACCTGCGGGCCAAGCACGGCCTCCCGGGGCTGACCGAGGCGCTGATGGCCGTCCACAGGCCGCGTGACCACGCCGACGTCTCCAGGGCGCGCAGGCGGCTGAAGTTCGACGAGGCGTTCCTGCTCCAGGCCGTGCTGCTGCAGCGCAGGATGGCCGCGGCCTCCTGGCCCGCGACCCCCAGGCCCGCGTGCGGTGACGGGTTGCTGGCCGACTTCGACGCGCGCCTGCCGTTCCAGCTCACCGAGGGACAGCGGACCGTGGGGGAGGAGATCGCGGCCGACCTGGCCGTGGCCCACCCCATGCACCGGCTGCTCCAGGGCGAGGTCGGCGCGGGCAAGACCGTCGTCGCGCTGCGTGCCATGCTCCAGGTGGTCGACGCCGGTGGCCAGGCCGTCCTGCTGGCGCCGACCGAGGTGCTCGCCCAGCAGCACCACAGGTCGATCTCGGCCATGCTCGGCGACCTGGCGACCGGCGGCATGTTCGGCGGTACGGCGGTCGCCCTCCTGACCGGCTCGCTCGGCGCGGCGGCCCGTCGTTCGGCCATGCTCGACGCCGCGTCCGGCGCCGCCGGGATCGTGGTCGGCACCCACGCGGTCCTCCAGGAGCGTGTGCAGTTCGCCGACCTCGGCCTGGTCGTGGTCGACGAGCAGCACAGGTTCGGCGTCGAGCAGCGCGACGCGCTCAGGGAGAAGGCGGGCGGAGGCCGCCCGCACGTGCTGGTCATGACCGCGACGCCGATCCCGCGCACGGTCGCCATGACCGTCTTCGGCGACCTGACGGTCTCCACGCTCTCCCAGCTGCCCTCCGGCCGTGCGCCGATCACCACGCACGTGGTCCCCGCCGCGGAGAAGCCGCACTTCCTCGACCGCACCTGGACCAGGCTGCGCGAGGAGGTCGAGCTCGGGCGGCAGGCCTACATCGTCTGCCCGCGCATCGGCGACCTGGAGGGCGACGAGGGCGATCTGTCGAAGGACGACGACGAGCGGCGTCCGCCGCTGGCGGTGCTCGACGTGGCCGAGATGCTGTCACAGGGGCCGCTGCACGGGCTCCGTACGGCGGTGCTGCACGGCAAGCTGCCCCCGGAGGAGAAGGACGCCGTGATGCGTGCCTTCACCAGGGGCGAGACCGACGTCCTGGTGGCGACCACGGTCATCGAGGTCGGCGTCGACGTGCCCAACTCCTCGGTCATGGTCATCATGGACGCCGACCGGTTCGGCGTCTCGCAGCTCCACCAGCTGCGCGGCCGGGTCGGCCGGGGCGGGCTGCCGGGACTGTGCCTGCTGGTGAGCGAGTCCCTGGGCGGAACCCCGGCCCGTGAGCGGCTCGACGCGGTCGCCTCGACCCTCGACGGCTTCGAGCTGTCCCGTGTCGACCTGGAGCAGCGCCGCGAGGGCGACGTGCTGGGCGTCGCTCAGTCGGGCCGCAGGTCGTCGCTGAAGCTGCTCCAGCTCCTGCGGGACGAGGAGGTCATCCACAACGCCCGCCTCGACGCCGAGACCATGCTGGCGGCCGATCCCGATCTCACCGGGAACACGATCCTCCGGATGGAGATCGACAGGCTGCTGGCCGACGAGCGGGCGGAGTACCTCGAGAAGACCTGAGCCGCCTGCCGCTCCGCGGAGTCAGGGGGAACGCCCGAGAGCGGGGACGGCCTCCCCCCGAATGCCGTCCCCGCCTGGGCCCACTCTCGGGTCAGGTGCCGAGAGCACCGGCGTGCGGAAGGGCTCACGATCACGCCGGTCGGCCTTCTCCTGGGTCACCGAAGGCCGCAGGACTCATCATGCAAGGCCTCGTGGCCGGGTGGAACGACCCTTGCGCTTTCGTCGCCACTCCTTGCCCACTCTTGACCTAGATCACCTACCCAGACCCTTTTGACCTGCGGTTATGTGATGCGTCGCGACACGCCGGGCTACCGGGCGCGGGTGGCGCGGCCTCATCCCGGCCGCGGGGACGCCTCCCGGGGCGGCGCTGGGAGAATGAGCCGGTGAGTCGAGTCATCGCGGGAAGCGCAGGGGGACGACGGCTGGCCGTGCCGCCGGGACGGGGGACCCGTCCCACGAGCGACCGGGCCAGGGAGGGGATCTTCTCGACCGTGGGGTCGCTGCTCGGCTCCCTGGACGGCGCGAGGGTGTTGGACCTGTACGCCGGATCCGGAGCCGTCGGCCTCGAGGCGCTGTCACGGGGAGCGGCGCACGCCCTGCTCGTCGAGTCGGACGCCAAGGCGGTCAGGACGATCAGGGCGAACATCGCGACCCTCGGGCTGCCGGGAGCCGAGCTCGTGGCCGACCGGGTCGAGCGGGTGCTCGAGCGGGGGGCCGCGGAGCCGTACGACCTGGTGTTCGCCGATCCGCCGTACACGGTGACCGCGGAGGCGGTCGACGGCGTGCTCGGGCAGCTGAGGGACCGCGGCTGGCTGGCGGAGGACGCGCTGGTCGTGGTGGAAAGGGAGAGCAGGGGGAAGGACCTGGTGTGGCCTCGTGGATATGAAGAGGAGAGGGTGCGTCGTTACGGGGAAGCGGCCGTTTGGTACGGTCGCGCCGCCGGGAATCCATAGAGCAGGGGGTTCGCCTTGCGTCGCGTTGTCTGTCCGGGATCGTTCGATCCCGTTACCAACGGCCATCTGGACATCATCGGCCGGGCCTCCCGGCAGTACGACGAGGTCGTGGTGGCGGTGCTGATCAATATCGAGAAGAAGAGTCTGTTCACCGTCGAGGAGCGGATCGAGATGCTCCAGACCGTGACCAAGGAGTACGGCAACGTACGCGTGGACAAGTTCCACGGCCTGCTGGTGGACTACTGCAGGCAGCAGGAGATCCCCGCCATCGTCAAGGGATTGCGGGCGATCAGCGACTTCGACTACGAGCTCCAGATGGCGCAGCTCAACTACCGGATGTCCGGGGTCGAGACGCTCTTCATGGCGACCGGGCCCGAGGTGTCGTTCCTGTCGTCGAGCCGCATCAAGGAGATCGTCCGGTACGGCGGAAGCGTGGCCGGTCTGGTCCCCGATCTCGTTCAGGAGCTCCTGGTCGAACGGCTCAGGGGCTAGGTCCTGGTATTCTCTTGTTTCTGCCTTGCACGACGGCGTTGATTCGCCATGCCTAATGAGAGTGGAATGACTCCGCACAGCCTTGACCCCCGCGCCCCCTGGGTGGTCTCCACCCATGATCTGGGGCGGCGACCAGGGTCGATGCGTCGGATGCACCTCACTCTCCCGGCACCGGCGGACGTCGGCGTCGACATGATCGGTGTCCCCAGGGGCGCCGATGTCGAGCTGGACATCCGGCTTGAAGCGGTCATGGAGGGTGTGCTCGTCACGGGCACGGCGCAGACCCCGCTGCGGGGGGAATGCGCACGCTGCCTGGAGGATGTCTCCTCGGACACCGAGGTGAGCTTCCAGGAACTGTTCCTCTACTCGGCAGAGGATGCTGCCGAGGACGACTCGCTTCTCGACGGTGAACTCCTCGACCTCGAGCCCGCGTTCCGCGACGCGGTGGTGCTCACACTGCCGTTGAGCCCGGTCTGCAGTGAAGACTGCACCGGACTCTGCTCGGAGTGCGGGATCAGGCTGGCGGATGCCGAGCCTGGCCACAAGCACGAGGTCGTCGACGCCCGCTGGGCCAAGTTGCAGGGTCTGGTTCCGGAACATAACAACGATCAGGAGAGCTGACGTGGCTGTCCCCAAGCGCAAGATGTCGCGGAGCAACACTCGCTCCCGCAGGTCGCAGTGGAAGGCCGCCGCGGTTTCGCTCGTGAGCTGCCCCCAGTGCCGCTCGCCGAAGCGTCCGCACGTGGCGTGCCCCTCCTGCGGCACTTACAACCGCCGTCAGGTGATCGAGCCCTCCGCCTGATCGCATTCTGACCGACGGACGCCGGCCGGGTCCTTCCGGCACCGGCCGGCGCAACCGTTCGCGATCCACATGCGATGGCGGTCCGCCCGCGGCTGTGGTGGACGCCGGGGTCCGCGATAACGCGTACCCTCCCGGCGCCCACCACATCTTCGGGCATTTCTCGTTCGCTTCTTCGCCATCGCGCATTCGACGAGAGACGTGCGAGGAGAAGAAGTCATGGGTATGAGCAGTGTCAAGCCGGTGGCCGTCGAGTTCGTCAGTGACGAGCTCGAACGGGTCCTTTCCGTGCGGCTGAACCTCGCGATCCTGGAGCGGGCGCTGACCCACCGCTCCTACGCCTACGAGAACGGCGGCCTGCCGACCAACGAGCGCCTGGAGTTCCTCGGCGACTCCGTGCTGGGCCTCGTGGTCACCGACACCCTCTACCGCAACCACCCCGACCTGCCCGAGGGGCAGCTCGCCAAGCTCAGGGCCGCGGTGGTCAACATGCGCGCCCTCGCGGGCGTGGCCCGCACCCTCGGCCTCGGGAGGTTCCTGCGCCTGGGCAGGGGCGAGGAGGGCACGGGGGGCCGTGACAAGTCCTCGATCCTCGCCGACACCCTTGAGGCGCTGATCGGCTCCGTGTACGTCGACAAGGGCCTCGATGAGGCGTTCCGTGTCGTCCACCTGCTCTTCGACCCCCTCATCACCCGCTCGGCCTCGCTGGGCGCGGGGCTCGACTGGAAGACCTCGCTGCAGGAGCTCACCGCCTCCGAGTCGCTCGGCGTGCCCGAGTACCACGTTGAGGAGAGCGGTCCCGACCACGCGAAGTCCTTCACCGCGGTCGTCAGGGTCGGCGGTGAGGAATACGGCTCGGGCTCAGGCCGCTCGAAGAAAGAGGCTGAGCAGCAGGCCGCGGAGGCGGCCTGGACCCGGATCCGCGAGGACCGGGACAAGCACGAGGCCGGCTGACCCGTCAGCCAGACGCGCCGGCTGTCCCGCAGGCGCGAGAGACCGGCTCACCCGTCCGCGCGAGGCCGGTCGACCTGCCCGAGGAGGAGTGCATGCCTGAGCTGCCCGAGGTCGAGGTGGTACGGCGGGGCCTGGAACGCTGGGTCTCCGGACGGGTCGTCGCCCGTGCCGAGGTGCTCCACCCGCGGGCGATCAGAAGGCACGTCCCCGGGGCCGAGGAGTTCGCCTCCCGGCTCAAGGGCCGCACGATCGGCTCCGCCGAGCGCAGGGGCAAGTACCTCTGGCTGCCCCTGGACGGCACCGACGCGATCCTCGCCCATCTCGGCATGAGCGGCCAGTTGCTGGTCGTCGAGCCCGACGCGGTCCCGGAGAAGCATCTCAGGGTCCGGATCGCCTTCACCGACGGCGGCCCCGACCTGCGCTTCGTCGACCAGCGGACCTTCGGGCACGTGCTGGTGACGTCGATGACCGAGTCGGGCGGCAGGCCGGTGCCCGAGCCGATCACACACATCGCGGCGGACCCGTTCGAGGAGCACTTCGACGAGGAACTGTTCGCCCGCCGCCTGCGGGCGAAGCAGACGGAGGTCAAGCGGGCTCTCCTCGACCAGTCGCTGATCAGCGGGGTCGGCAACATCTACGCCGATGAGGCGCTCTGGCGGGCGCGTCTGCACGGCGCCAGGCCGACCAATGCTCTGACCAGGCCGAAGATCTCCGAGCTGCTGGGCGCGGCCCGCGAGGTCATGACTGCGGCGCTGTCGGAGGGCGGCACGTCCTTCGACAGCCTTTACGTCAACGTCAACGGCGAGAGCGGTTACTTCGACCGTTCGCTGGCCGTCTACGGCAGGCGGGACGAACCCTGTTCCCGCTGTGGCACGCCGATCGTCAGAGAGTCGTTCATGAACCGTTCCTCCTACAGTTGTCCCCGCTGCCAGCCCCGCCAGAGGAGGGCGGGGGCGTGACGGAGGTGCGGCTGACCGCCTGGGTCAGAGGGCGTGTCCAGGGCGTCGGCTTCCGCTGGTGGACGCGGGCGAGGGCACTGGAGCTCGGGCTGACCGGCTGGGCGAGGAACACCGAGGACGGGCGGGTCGAGGTCGTGGCCGAGGGCGGGCAGGAGCCGTGCGCCGAGCTTCTCGCCCTGCTCAGGGCCGGTGGGACCCCGGGAAGAGTTGACGCGGTCATGGAACGCTGGAGCGAGGCCAAAGGGAATCTTGCCGGTTTCGTGGAGCGCTGACGCTTCCTTAAACCGTCCAAAATAAGGTATATTTTACTGTCGAGAGTGCCCACTGGTGCATCCACACGGAGCGTTCAACTTGACCGCCCCTTCCGCCGGTGCGACTCTTGATAAGAACCACGCGCACCCCTCCCGCGGCAAGAAGTGCGCGAACCAGTCTGGTCACTCAGCGTGGAGGACCCTTTACCATGGCGAAGGCTCTACTAGGCCACGTCGGCGGTCCTGACCCTCGTATGGTCTCGGAAATGCGCCGTCTCCAGCAGCGCATCCGTGATCTCGAGGCAGAGCTCACCCGGCTCCAGGCCCAGAACGACGAACTCGCGGCCAGTGCCCGCGACGAGGAGTTCGGCCGCCTGCAGGATCGTGAGCCGGTTCTCACTTAGGAGACCGGGACAAAACACACTGTCCAGGGGCGCCTCTTCGGGGCGTCCCTTGCCATGCCGACCCCTCGCCGTATGCAGGATCGTATGCGGTGATGTCGGACAATACGTGGCATGAGAAGCCAGACCGCTCGAGCATGACGAGCGGCTCATATACGACGAGACAAAAATGGACCGCTCCGCGTGACGGGCGGTCCGCACGTCACCTGGGAAGAAAGACTCACAGGTGACGTGTGAAGAAGGCGAGCTGCTCGGGGAGCACACGGATCCGGTACGCCGTGTCCTGGCACCCCGAGGAGATCCCTCCTTCCGTCGTCGCGCCGAGTGCTTTCAGTCCCTTCAGCATCGTCTCCGTCTGCGGAGCCCTGTCGTCCTGCTCGCCGCAGCCCAGCCAGATCGGGATGTCGATCAGCTCGCGCAGGGGGGCTCGCGCCGCGGTGACGGCGGGTGAGGACGCGGCGACCGCGGCGACCCGGTCGGCGCCGAGCTGCGCGGCCAGCCTGAGCGCTTCCGCGCCACCCCCGGACCAACCGAGCAGCCCGATCCGCCGGGTGTCCAGCCCACTGGCCTTCAGGTAGGGCAGCAGGGTGCCGACGATGTCCGCGGAGGGCCAGTCGTCCACGGCGGCGACCGCGAAGCGTCCCTGACTCGCGGCGAGGTAGAGGTCGACCGCGTAGAGGTCGAACGGCGCGCGTGCGCCCCCGGGAGCCTCGGGGAACATGACTACGACGGAGACCGCGCCCCGCGTGCGCGGCGGCAGCGCGATGATCACCTTGCGGCCCTCCAACGTGCCCTGCTGACGCCTTCCCGGACGGGCCCGCGGGGGATCCGGCACGGAGCCGCAGACGATGTGGGCGTACGCGTCGCGGATGCCGTCCGGGCCGACCGCCAGGGCGGTGCCGCCGAGGCCGAGCACGGTCAGTCCTCCACCGACCAGGAAGGCCCGCCGCCTGAGATGACGCTCCCCGCCGCGCGGGGATGCCGGAGCTTCGCCGTCAGCGCGTTCCGCATCCATGCAGGGCACCATAGGCGCTGGACGGGCGGGCGCGGGTGAAGAACGGTAGTCTTCCCAGGCGGGAGCGACAGGGCGGCGCTGAAAGGCGCGGGCCGAGGGCGCCACGGCCGTGGCGCCCGGGTGTGACGGCGGGTGCGGACACGTGGCCGGCGCACGACGCGGACACGGGCTGGACGCGCTGTGGGCGGCGCGCGGGCCGGCGCGGCGGCGCAGACACATGGACATGGCACGAAAACTGCACATACATAGCGAAGACTGCACGTATATAGCACGGAAACGGCACGGGCACGGGTGAGCACAGTGGACAGGGGGTGACATGTATCTGAAGACCCTGACCCTGCGCGGGTTCAAGTCCTTCGCCTCGGCGACCACCCTCCGGTTCGAGCCCGGCATTACCGCCGTCGTCGGCCCGAACGGCTCGGGCAAGTCAAACGTGGTCGACGCGCTCGCCTGGGTCATGGGCGAGCACAGTGCCAAGTCGCTGCGCGGCGGCAAGATGGAGGACGTCATCTTCGCCGGGACGTCCTCCCGGGCTCCGCTCGGCCGCGCCGAGGTCACCCTCACCATCGACAACACCGACGGCGCGCTGCCGATCGATTACACCGAGGTCACCATCAGCCGCCTGATGTTCAGGGCAGGCCAGAGTGAGTACGCCATCAACGGCGACACCTGCCGCCTGCTCGACATCCAGGAGCTGCTCTCCGACTCGGGCATCGGCCGCGAGATGCACGTCATCGTCGGGCAGGGCCAGCTCGACCAGGTGCTGCACGCGGGCCCTGAGGACCGCAGGGCCTTCATCGAGGAGGCGGCGGGCGTCCTGAAGCACCGCAAGCGCAAGGAGAAGGCGCTGCGGAAGCTCGACGCGATGCAGGCCAACCTGGCCCGCGTCCAGGACCTGACCACCGAGCTGCGCAGGCAGCTCAAGCCACTCGGCCGCCAGGCGGAGATCGCCCGTAAGGCCGCCGTCATCCAGGCCGATCTCCGTGACGCCAGGCTCAGGCTGCTCGCCGACGACATGCTCATCCTGCGCACCACCCTGGAAAGGGAGACCGCGGACGAGGCCGCGGTGCTGGCCCGCCGTACGGTGGTCGAGGCCGAGCTGGAGCAGGGCCAGGTCATGGAGGCCGAGCTTGAGGCGGCCGAAGCGCAGGCCCAGCCGCGCCTGGCCGCCGCACAGGAGACCTACTTCCGTCTCTCCTCCCTCCGCGAGCGTCTCAGGGGCCTGGCGGGACTGGCGGCGGAACGGCACCGCAACGCGACCGACAGCGCGGTCGAACGCAGAGGGCGCGACCCGGAGGACTACGAGCGGGAGGCCGAGGAGGTCCGGGAGCAGGAGCGGGTCCTCGAAGAACTGCTCGCCCAGGAGCAGGAGACGCTGGCGGGAGCCGTGGCCAGGCGAGCGGAGACCGAGTCGGCGCTCGCCGCGGAGGAACGCCGCCTTGCCGCGGAGGCCAGGGCCGCCGCGGACAGGCGTGAGGGGCTGGCGAGGCTCAGGGGCCAGGTCGGCGCGGTGCGCAGCAGGGCGGGGGCGGCGGAGGAGGAGATCGGGCGCCTCGCGCTCTCCCTGGAGGAGGCGGAGCAGCGCGCGGAACGCGCCCGCGCGGAGCACGACAGCCAGGAGCGGGCCGACCCGGAGACGGACCCGGCTCTCACCGAGGAGCTGGAGATCGCGCTGGAGGTCGTCGACCAGGCCAGGCAGGCCGTCGACCAGGCCAGGGCCGTGGTCGACGAGGCGAAGGCCGCGGTCGCGGGCCCGAGCGCCGCCCTCGGTGCGGCCAGGGCCGCGGTCGGCGTCGCCCGCAAGGCGGACCAGGACGCCCAGCGCCAGGTCGCCGCTCTCGAGGCCAGGTTCGAGGCACTCGAACTGAGCCTGGCGAGCGGCGCGGACGGTGCGGCGGCGTTGCTCGCCGCCGACATGGCCGGGGTGCTCGGCCCGGTGGCCGCCATGCTGACCGTCAGCCCCGGCGCAGAGGTGGCCGTCGCCGCCGTGTTCGGCGCCTTCGCCGAGGCCGTCGCCGTCGAGTCCCTGCAGGCCGCCACGGACGCCATCGACTTCCTCGGAGGCCGGGACGCGGGCCAGGCCGCCCTGCTCGTCGCCGCGGACGGCACGGAGCCCGAGACGGGCCCGGTGCCCGTCGTGGGGAGCCGGTGGGCGGTCGACCTGGTCACCGTGCCCGCGGAGCTGCGAGCCTCCGCCGCGCACCTGCTGGCGGACGTGCTGGTCGTGGACGATCTGGAGACGGCGAGGAAGGTCGTCGAGCAGTGGCCCGAGCTGCGGGCCGTCACCCGCTCCGGCGACCTGCTCGGCCCGTACGCCGCCAGAGGCGGCTCGGCGGGCGGTGCCTCCGCCCTCCAGGTGCGGGCCGCGCTCGACGAGGCCATCGCCGACCTGAGCTCGGCCAGGGAGGCCGAGGAGCGGGCAGGCGCCGCCATGGAAGAAGCGGCCGAGGCCGAGGACGAGGCGCAGTTCGCCGTCGAGGCCGTCCAGGCGGGGGTGGCCGAGGCGCAGACGGGCGTGCAGACCGCGCAGGCCGGAGTGAACGCGGCGCAGGCCGCACTGGACCAGGTCAGGACCGGCAGCGAATTCGCCGACGACCCACGAGTCGCCGCCCGCCTTGACCCGGCCTGGGACGAGACGC